>JAJEAY010000234.1 GCA_022824145.1 Rhodobacter sp.
GCGTGGATCTTCCTGAAGCACTGCCGCAGGCCGCGGGGGCCGCCCTCGTCGAGCCGCTCGCGCATCCAGGTGTCCGAGGGCGGCCTCTCCACGCCGAAAAGCGAGCGCAGGCTGCGGGCCTGGACCGGATCCCCGCCGCCGCGCACCTGCGTGCCGGACTGCGGAAGCGACGGAATCTTGAGGGAGAACACCGCGAGGCCCGACATGAGGCAGTCGGAAAGGGTGTCCCGCAGGACCTGAGCGGGTCGGGAACGCGGTGGAGGCACTCGCGCACCGCCCGGAGCATGCCGGGCATCGAGAGATGCCGGCGCAGGGAGTCTCTGGACATTCCGCTGCTCGGTCTTTGCCTGTTTTGCCACAGGACAGCATATCCGGCACAAAAAGTCTACGAAAAAAAACTCGTGGCAATTCCGCAACCAACTGATAATGAACGAAAAGAAAATTTACCGGGAATTGCTGGTTCAATGCCCTGCCCGAGGATCTGCAACAGCTTCTGATGGATGTTGGCGCCGAGATCGGCAGGATTTCGACCGATACGATCCTGAGAACCGGCGAAGAAACTCTGGCCGAGTTCCAGGAGCGCGGCGGCGTAGTCAACACGCTTGAAGGTGACAAGCTGGCTGCTTTTGACATGCTGATGACCGACAAGGTGCAGCCCGCAGTCGCCGACAAGATCGACGCCGCGGTACTCGACGCCGCAAAGGCATTCGCTGCCAAATGAACAATGACATGTGAGACTCCCGCCGCCAGTGGCGGGAGCCTTCCAATCCGGCGTGTGGCCTTTCCGTGACACTGATCCTTCGCTCCCTTCGGGCCGTGAACCATGTGTTGGGAATTCTGGCCTCGGTCCTGTCCTCCACGATCGCCGCCATCATGGTGCTGGCTTTGACGATGAGTGCGGTCACACGATATATCAGCGGCACGGGTTACGACTGGTTTATTGAACTTCCGCCAGCCTTGGTGCCTTGGCTGGTGTTTCCGCTTCTCGGCCCGCTGCTACGGTCTGGTGCGCATATCCAGGTGGATCTAGTACCGAACTTCCTGAGCGGTAAGGCACTGTTTGTTCTGCAAGCCTTTGTTTTCGCGACCATGCTGATCGGGGCAGCGATCTTTTTCATCGCCGGAAACGAGGCTGTGGCACTGTTTCGGCGGCTGGGCCAGCTGATGGAACTGGAGATCGAACTGCCGATATGGTGGATGTACCTGGCATTTCCGACGGGCTTTGCCATCCTTTTCCTGTTTTCGCTTGAACTGCTGCTGGAAACGCTGGCGAAACTGATGGCGCGAACAGAGGCCGCACCATGAAATCCGCCGCCATTCTACTATCGGTGGCCCTGCTCATTTTTTCGGTGCCGATCTTCATGGTTTTCGGTCTGGGCAGCGCAACCGTCGCGATCTGGAGCCTGAAGCTGCCCTGGTCAACACTGATCCAGGTTTCGTTCGGCTCAATGACCAAACATGTGCTGATCGCGGTTCCGCTGTTCATTTTCGCAGGTATGGTCATGCTGCGTGGAGGCGCCGCCGCAAGGCTCGTCCGCTTTGCGACCACGTTGGTCGGGCATTGGCCAGGGGGCCTCGGCATCGCGATGATCCTTGCGATGGGGTTCTTTGCCGCCTTTTGCGGTTCGATCCTTGCCGCCATCACGGCGGTTGGTACGATCATGATCCCGCAGATGGTCGATCAAGGATATCCCAAGCCCTTCGTCATAGTGCTGGCAGCGTCGGCGGCTTTTCTTGAAGCGCTCATCCCGCCGTCGAACGCGGCGATCCTGTTCTCCGCGCTGACCGATGTGCCCGTGTCGCGGACTTTCGCGGCCGGCTTTGTGCCTGGAGTCGTGCTGATCGTCCTTTTGGGCGCGGTCGTTACGTGGAAGTGCCGCCATCTTAAGAACCCGACCAAGGCCACGGCCAGCGAACGCCTCGCTGCCTTATGGGCTGCCATTCCTGGGCTATTCACTCCGGTCATTATCTTGGGCGGTATCTATGCCGGGCTGCTGACGCCTTCGGAATCCGCTGCCGTCGCCGGAATTTGGGCCATCTTGATTGGTATGTTGATCTATCGCGAACTCACTTTCCGTGGCATTGTCAGTGCCCTTTACGAGACCGCCCGAATTACCGCTGTGATTTTCGCAATCATTGCAATGGCTACCTTCCTGAGCGTCGTTCTGACCTACAGCCAGACCCCGCAGAGGATCATCGCCTTTTTCACCGAGATGGAGGGAACGCCGCTGACCTTCTGGCTTTCAGTCGCGGTCATCTGCCTGATCCTGGGAACCTTCGTCGAAATCGTTCCGGTATTTTATCTGACCGTCCCGATCTTTGCCGCCCTTGCCCTGTCGCTGAACCAGGACATTCTGCATCTATATGTGGTCTTTGTCGCTTTCGCCGGAATCGGTATGATCACGCCTCCGGTCTGCGTAGGCGTCTACACCGCGGCGGGCGTGGCTAAGGAAAGCCCCGAAAAGACCTTTCGCGAGGTACCTCTTTTTGTCTGTGTAGGAATTGTTTTCGGATTGTTGATGATCTTCATGCCAGCGGCAGCGACTTGGTTGCCCGGGATATTGAACTAGACCCTCTTTCGCAGCGAATCGACGAATTCGATGCGTGCGGTCAACTGGTCGGCAAAGAGATCGACGAAGGACAGGGCCTGCCGTGAGAGCTGCTCGCGGCCTGCCGAGATGATCGACACGAAATAGGTCAGGTTCTGAACCACCGGTCGAAAGACGACCCCTCCCATGCGCACCGCTTGTTCAGCCGAAAACGGATCCGCGACGGCCAAGGCTCCGGTTTCGCGGACAAGTGCGCCAGCCAACGGCATATTCGCCGCCGATAGACGCGACCGGCTTTGCAGTTGCTGCGACAGAGCAGGGTCCATGGACATCATCGTATCGGGATAGGTGCCGCCGAAAGTTACAAAGGTCTCGGTGAGAGCGACTTCTTCCAGGTCGATGGTGCCCCCTTCAAGAGTCAGTGGATGATCCTCGGGCAGGAGGCAGACGTAGGGCGCGGAGGTCTGAAACATCGTCTCGACTCCTTTGTGGTTCGCCTCGCGCCCGACAATTCCCAGATCGACCTGGCGCATCTGAACCGCGTCCAGAATGGCAGGAGTGTTTCGCGAGTTTACGGTAAAACGGATTTCGGGATTTTCGCGATAGACCTGCCCCACGACGGCAGGCAATTCGGTCAATGCAATCGACTGAATCGTGCTGATTGAAATGGTTCCGCCCCGGGACGTACGGATCGATCTGGCAAGTTCCTGCAACTGATCGATGCCGACAAACATACCTTCGACACCCTTGTAGAACTGCTGCCCTTCAACCGTCGGCGTCAAGCCGCGCCCTACCCGCGCGAACAGGGGAAATCCAGCCGAGCGCTCAAGGTCGGCGATCAGCCGACTGACACTTGGCTGCGAAATGTGCATCATGTTCGCCGCCTCGGTGATCGATCCGCAGCGAACGGTCGCCCGAAATGCCTCCAGTTGCCTTAGGTTCACAGGCTCAACTCTTTCACGTTCTCTATGTGTTGCTTCTAAACATTTGTCAGTGCTTTGTATAGGATAGAAGTTCCATCCCATTTGGGTATGGGTTCATCTGCAAATTAAATTGGCCCTGCCCCTCGAAAATTCCTACGCTTTCGGCGCAAAGCGATGATACGCCGAACCGGATGCAGAGCTTTCGATGACAGACTTTGAATTCCCAAAACCTGCCTGGATCGACGACGAACTGTCGATGCTGGAGGTCGCCTGCCGCCAGTTTTATGACCGTGAATGCGCACCGCATTACGCGGACTGGGAAGCCGAAGGCGCATTCCCGCGGGATCTTTGGCGAAAAGCTGGCGAGATGGGATTGCTGGGCGCGGAGGTGCCAGAGGTGTATGGTGGCCCCGGTGGTTCTTTTGCGCATGATGCGGTGATCGCCTATCAGGGCAATCTAGCCGGGATCGATGGCTGGGGCGGAGGATTGCACAACTCGATCGTGATCCCATACCTGATCCATTATGGCTCGGAAGACCAAAAGCACGACATTCTGCCTCGCATGATCTCAGGCGAGTTGATTGGGGCTATCGCGATGACCGAGCCGGGAGCCGGATCGGACCTGCAGAACATCAAAACGACTGCTGTGAAGGACGGCAACCACTACCGGATCAGGGGTTCAAAAACATTCATCACCAACGGAGCGCTTGCAAATCTGATCATCGTCGCCGCCAAGACCGACCCAGACGCGGGCGGGCGCGGCATCTCATTGATCCTGGTCGAAACCGACGGGTTGGAAGGTTTTCGGCGGGGTCGCAACTTAGACAAGCTGGGACTGAAGTCAAACGATACATCGGAACTGTTTTTCGATGATGTGCGTGTCCCTACTTCGGCGCTTCTCGGGCCGGATGAAGGGCAGGGATTCGTCCAGATGATGCAGCAGCTTCCACAGGAACGCTTGCTGGTCGGTGTCTATGCCGTTGCCCGGATCGAACGGGCGCTTCGCCACACAGTGGACTATGTGAAAGAGCGTGCGGCCTTCGGCCAGAAGATCGCCGAGTTCCAGAACACACAATTCGTGCTTGCCGAATGCGCGACCGAAGGCACCGTTGCCAAAACGTTCCTTGATGCCTGTATAGCCGAGCACTTGGAAGGACAACTGACTACCGAAAAGGCCTCGATGGCGAAGTATTGGCTGACCGATCTGCAGGCCAGGATCATTGACCGCTGCCTGCAGCTCTTTGGAGGCTACGGCGTAATGGCTGAATATCCGATGGAGAGGATGTATCGCGACAATCGGATTGAGAGGATCTATGCAGGGACCAACGAAATCATGAAACTGGTGATCGCCCGTGGACTTCTGAGAATTTGAGCGATGAGAGAGGACAGCCCGCTTGACTCCCGCGAGGATGCCGTTGCACGGCTGGTACCAGACCATCCGGCGGCGCGGAACTCTCTTTCGCCGGCAATGCTGGATGAACTGACAGCAGAACGGGAACAGCCCGATAGGGGAATGGCATCCTTCAAAAGGACAAAGGGGAAATACACGCGCCTGGTGGTGTCGATTAGGCACCGTCCCAAGCCGGTGACCGCCGAAATTCACGGGATCCCCAAGGCGGAAAGGTACCGGTTGGTGGCCACATGCGACCTAGCCGTCGCTGCCAATGACGCGCAGTTCGCAACGCCCCGCGTCAATATCAGGCCTTTTGCTCAATCCCGGTGGCTGCGCTTACGCGCAACGTCGGGCGGAAATCGGCCATGCGGATGCTCTTGACCGGTGACATGTTTCGTGCCGAGGAAGCACGAACCGTGGGTCTGGCAAGTAATGTCCCGCCCCATCCAACCTGTCGGAAACCACAGTGGCGTCGGCAAGGAGACGTTTTATGCCCAAGTCAAAATGCCGCTGCCCGAAGCCTATGAGTTTGCCGCCAGGATCATGGCTTTGAGCATGCTGGAACCCTACGCTCCGGAGGGGATCAGGGCGTTTGCCGAAAAACGCGCACCGAAATGGAATCCACTGTGAAAGGGACCGCATGATGGAGTGCATTGGACCGGGATTTGCTTCGCCTAAGGATGCGATGAAGGCACCACGCGAGACTCTCCTTTATACAATTGCCATCTACACCGGAACCGGCATTCAGAAACCGGACTACCTGGCGACGGTAGATGCTGACCCGGATAGCCCGACCTATTCACAGGTCATTCACCGTCTTGAGATGCCCGGCATCGGGGACGAATTGCACCACATGGGCTGGAATGCCTGTTCGTCGTGCTTTGGCAATCCGGGAATTTCGCGTAAGTTCCTTCTACTTCCGGGGGTGCGGTCGAACAACATTCATGTCATCGATACTGCGACAGACCCGCGTGCGCCGCGTTTGTACAAGGTGATTGATGGGGCAGAGATCAAGGCAAAGACCGATCTTTCCGGCCCGCACACGGTACATTGCCTGGGATCCGAGATCATCATCTCAATGCTCGGCGACGCCAAGGGAGAGGCACCGGGCGGCTATCTGCTATTGAACAATGACTTCGAGACTGTCGGTCGCTGGGAAAGCTCAATGAACGACATTAAGTTCGGCTATGACTTCTGGTATCAGCCGCGCCATAACGTGATGGTCAGCTCGGAATGGGCCGCGCCGAACACCTTTATGCCCGGATTCGATCTGGAGGAGGTCGGGCATCTCAAATACGGACGCGAATTGCATTTTTGGGATTTCGAGAAACGCGAGCCGGTCGAAAGTTTCTATCTGGGCGAAGACGGTCTGCTGCCGTTGGAGGTCAAGTTCCACCACGATCCCAACAGCACCCACGGGTTTTGCGGAGCGGCGCTCAGTTCAAACGTTATTCACTGGTGGAGGGACGACGCCGGCAAATGGCACTGGGAGAAGGTGATCGACGTCGAGAATGAAAGGCACCCCGAATGGCCGATCCCGATGCCCGGCGTGATGTCGGCGATCCTGGTGTCGATGGACGACAGGTACCTGTATCTGAACAACTGGCTGCACGGCGACATGCGCCAGTATGACATCTCGGACCCGCATTCTCCAGTTCTGACCGGGCAGGTCTGGATGGGTGGTCTTTTGGGCAAGGCTCCCGAGGTCAATGGAGTTAAGGTGGCCGGCGGTCCACAGATGTTTCAGCTGAGTTTGGACGGCAGGCGTCTTTATGTGACGACTTCGCTGTTCTCGACCTGGGATAACCAGTTCTACCCCGAGATCCGGGAACGGGGCGGGGTCATGCTGATGATCGACTGTGATCCGGTCAACGGCGGCATGACACTGAATCCGGACTTTGTCGTCAACTTCGGCGAGGAACCGAATGGGCCATCCCGTTGCCATGAAGTGCGCTATCCCGGCGGCGACTGTACAAGCGACATATGGTTATGACCAAGTACCGGATAACCCTTGCAAACCGAGAAGGCGCGACTTTCGAGGTCGAGGCGCGCCGTCCTTTGCTGGAAAGCCTGCGCGAGCAGGGGGTCGATCTGCCTTACGGCTGCAGATATGGCGGCTGCATCACCTGCGCTGCGAAACTGACGGCGGGCAGCGTCAATCAACGGCGGCAAGTTGCGTTAAACAATCGCCAGATCAATGCAGGATATGTTATCCTGTGCGTGGCGCGTCCCACATCGGACATCACGCTTGAGATCGGCGTCGACAGCCACGGGGAGCTTTATCGCAACCCCTTCCTCGACCCGCTGGAATCCCATGAACTGAAAGCGGACATCGCTACGCCAAGGGCTTGAGCCATGGATCATAAGCAACCTTACTCAGACGACTATCTGCAGGGTATCCTGAAGTCGGTCAAAACTATCGCCATGGTGGGCGCGAGCCCCGACAAGACAAAATTCAGCTATGGCGTATTACGGGTCTTGAGCGAAACCGGATACGATATGATCCCCGTAAATCCGTTTCCCGGTCTTGAAGAAATCCGCGGCATCAAGGTTTATCCCAGCCTCTCCGAAATCGACCGCCCTGTAGATATGGTTGAGGTCTTCCGCCGTCCCGAAGACTTGATGGATATTGCGCGTGAAGCCATCAAGATCCGGGCCAAAGTTCTCTGGGGCCAGATCGGTGTTGTGAACCACGAAGCCGCAAGGCTTGCTGAGGATGCCGGACTGAAGGTCGTGATGAACCGTTGTCCAAAGATCGAGTTATTTCGTCCTTTCTGGAAGCCCAAGCTCCACTTGGGAATCTGACCGAACGGGTGCACGACAGATTTGTGCAGGAACCGGGATTTCAGGCTGCCCGCCGCTCCCGGAAGTCGTCGAACCTGTTGCTGTGAACGGGGGACCGCAGGGCGACGATGGCATTGGCCCCGTCCACGCCCCAGTGCAGGCCGCCATGCTTCAACCGGCCCCCGATCAGTGACTCGCTGACCGCCACGAAGGCCGACACCACGCCCCGGAAACGCCGGTATTCCTCCAGAAGGGCCAGGGTATCCTCGAACCCGTGCCGGCGAAGGCGCGTCGAGGAGGCCTTGCCGTAGATCAATCGGATCCGGATGTCCTGGGATGCCGCGCCGCTTCATCCCCGACGCAGCGTCAAGACGCCTGGTCCCTGTCGCAGCACTTCCCGGAAATTCGGGATTTGGCTTTCCGGCGTCCGTTCCAAATCCACTGAAAGGCCCGTTGGGGAGAATGTCCGCGGGTTCGCCTCACTTTGTCACGCGAATTGATCTCCTGAACGCCAGCCGCGGGGTCTGCGTAAAAGTCGTCGCCCTGAATCGGAAGCACGGTGTGGCTGCGAGACATTCGACTCGGCGCAGAGCAAGTAACGGATTTTCCGTTGCGCCAACCGTTCGTTCACTGGTGTCTTGTGCAGACCCTCTGAATTGAACGGGAAATCAACCGGGTGGCAGCCGGTCGTGTTCAGGGTCGCGGCAAGTGTCGATGGCGTCGAAACAGAATTGGATGTTTCCAAGGTGAATTCCGTTACAGTGCTTGGCACATGCTGATGGTGTCTGCGAGCGCAGTCAGAAAAACCAGGCGGCAGCTGGACGCCTGCTGTTCGTCCTGCTTCGTGCTGTTAACACAAGTCGACCGGTCAGCCGTCCGGCAACCGCCTTCATGCGTTATTTTCTGTCCATGTTCCAACCCGATCCAGATCCGGGTTACCAGCAAGCGAACAAGTCACTATCGGAGCATAGGACTCCTGAAGCGGTGCCCGGCGCTTGGATCTGCAGACGGCGCAAGCTATGACGCACACTCCATTCTGCAATGACGGGAACAAAGAGAAAGCAACATGGCTGTGTTCGGAAAAATCCTTGGCAGCGCTGCTGGATTGGCAATCGGCGGCCCGCTTGGCGCCATCGCAGGACTGGCGCTGGGACATTTTATGGACACGCACAGCCCGCGGCCCTATGTCCCGCCTTCAATCGAAAGCCGACACGGCCCAAGGGAACGATCCAAGGCCGAAGTTCAGGCGGCCTTTGCAGTCGCATTCGTTACCCTCGCTGCAAAGCTCAGCAAAGCAGATGGTCAGGTTACCCGAGACGAAGTTGACGTTTTGAAACGCATATTTTCCATCCCGGCATCCGCCAGCAGAGAGATTGGGGCGATTTTCGATTCCGCCAAAGCGGACGCTGCTGGATTTGAGCCATACGCACGGCAGATCGCGGTAATTGTACGCGGCGATACGGCCATGCTTGAACATGTCCTTGCCGGTCTTGCCCAGATTGCAGCGGCGGACGGCAGCTACCACACTGCCGAGCGGAACTTCATTCAAGGCGTTGCCCGCGAATTCGGATTTTCGCCGGAACAGTGCAGGCGCATTGAACAGACCTACATCCCGACCGCAGTCGCTGAAGCAGTTGATCCATACGAGATTCTTGGCGTCAGTCGGGATGCAACTGACGAAGAAATCCGCAAATCGTATCGCGGAATAATCATGGACTTCCATCCTGACCGGCTGGAGTCAAAGGGTCTTCCTGAAGAGTTCCGCGAGCTCGGCGCCAGGAAGACGGCTGAAGCCAGCGAAGCGTATGACCGGATCAAGAAGGAGAGGAATCTCTCCTGAACTTGTTGCCGGACCCCATCCATTCTGAAGCCCTACTCCTTCTTGGTGCCAGCCCTTCCGCGAAAATAGACTCGGCGCTCGCGGGTGCGGAGTCGATGGCGTGAACGCTAGGACGGCCTTAGCGGTTGAGGCGTGCAACACCACTTCGCACCCAGCCGCTGGGACTGAAACTTGGCCCGAACCACGGCCACCACCTGTCACTGAAGGAGCGGGCTTTGACCTTGACCTTTTTCTGGAGACCGGGATTCTAAGGCAAGGAGTCCGGTTGGGAGCAGCGAAGCTTGGGTTCAGCGTTCTGAACAGCGTACTTCCTTATGGTCACGCAATGGATCTGAGGTCTGTGCACTTCGGTAACGGAAGTCCGTCGCAACAGCCACGAAAGCACCTGCGCCGGATCGTCATTGAACTTCCCGGCCAAAACCATGAACATCGGCAATCAACGCGAGGAGGCCCGCCATGCCTGGATTCCTGACCACTCATGTGCTCGACACGGCGTCGGGGCGCCCGGCAACGGGAATGAGGATCGACCTGTTTCGCATCGAGGGAGACTCCCGAGCGCATCTGGTTTCCGTCATCACCAATGAAGACGGACGCACCGACAAACAGATCCTTCCTGCAGAAAGCTTCAGAACCGGAGTCTACGAACTGGTGTTCCACGCCGGTGACTATCTTGACACAAGCGGGCGCCCGCCTGAACAGTCGCGGTTCTTCGACATAATTCCAGTTCGGTTCATCATGTCAGAACAGTCGCATTATCACGTCCCTTTGCTGCTTTCGCCTTTTGGTTACTCAACATACCGCGGCAGCTGACTCCGCAGGCTGGAAACTCCTGACCACCCGACTGGAACTGAAACAAAGACCTGGAAAATTGATTCCGGATGTCCGTAAGGGCTGGGAGCGTGACCGGTCTTGGGTTAGAGCGCTGTTGTGACGCACGCGTGCTCTAACCCTGATCGGATGACCTTCTGTCCCGCCGGGACTTGAATATGACTCTTCGTCGGATGGATTTGTTCTGGCTGCGAACTACGCGTTCAGGCTCACGAAGATGCCTGCGTTTCGGTATTGATCGTCTCCCTGAACCACAATGTCCGATACCGGCGGTCTTGGCGGGTCCCACCTGTGGTCGCGGAACAAAGGGAAGTGATTTGGCCCTGGAGTCCGGTTCCCACTTGGAATTCGGCAGAATTGGCTGAATGATCCTTTCTGGACAGACAGGCTGCAAGCATCAAATGAGGGCATGGCCATGCATGATATTGCAATCCTTTGGGACTGGGTCGAATTTGCCGTCCGTTGGCTGCATGTCATCACCGCCATCGCCTGGATCGGGTCATCCTTTTATTTCATCGCGCTGGACCTTGGGCTGCGAACTTCACAGGATCTGGGTGAAGGCGTCCATGGTGAGGAGTGGCAGGTACACGGCGGCGGCTTCTATCACATCCAGAAATACCTCGTCGCGCCACAGCGGTTGCCGGAACACCTGACTTGGTTCAAATGGGAAAGCTATTCGACATGGCTCTCCGGCGCCGCGCTTCTCATGATTATCTATTGGATAGGCGGGGATCTGTACCTGCTTGATCCCGGCAAAGCGGATATCGCTCTATGGCAGGGAATCCTAATCTCGGCCGTATCACTTACGGTTGGCTGGCTGCTTTACGATTTCCTTTGCAGGTCCGGCCTGGGCGAGCGTCCTACGGTGTTGATGGCCCTCCTGTTCATTCTGCTTGTTGCGGCGGCATGGGGTTACGACCAGATCTTCACCGGCCGCGCCGCGCTTCTCCACCTTGGCGCGTTCACCGCAACTGTCATGACCGCCAACGTCTTTTTCATTATCATCCCCGGCCAGCGCATTGTCGTGAACGATCTCAGGAACGGCCGCGATCCGGATCCGAAATACGGCAAAGCCGCAAAACTGCGTTCAACGCACAACAACTACCTTACGCTTCCCGTCATATTCCTGATGCTTGCGAACCATTACCCGCTGGCCTTTGCCACCGAGTACAGCTGGATCATCGCATGTCTTGTATTTCTTATGGGGGTCACGATAAGGCACTTTTTCAACACGATGCACTCCGGCGCCGGGAAACCGGCCTGGACATGGGCGGCAACCGCAGTCCTGTTCATTCTGATCGTCTGGCTTTCGACCGCACCTATGCTTGATAGCTACGAGGATGCCGAATCGCGCCAGATGACGCCGTCCGAACTGCAGTTCGCCAACGCTGACGGATTCAGCGCAGCATATGACATCGTGATTGGAAACTGCTCGATGTGCCATGCACGGGAGCCGGTATGGGAAGGCATTCGATGGCCACCCAACGGCGTTGTGCTCGAAACTCCGAGCGATGTCGCAAGGCATGCGGATGCGATATTTCTTCAAGCGGGAGTCAGCCTTGCCATGCCGCCTCCCGGAGCCTTCAGCATGGATCCGGAGCACCGGTTGGCGCTTGTCAACTGGCACCGCTCAGCAAGAGACGGATGACAGATCTGACCTGACGCACTGACGTAACGCGATATACCTGGAATTCGACGGAACCCCCCGCCCCCCGGCAGAGGGTTCCATCTCCCACACACTGCCGGAAAGTTCCAGCACTATTTCTATGAGTTGGCTAGACCCAAGGGTGGCCGCCGGGAGAGATCCTAATGGGGATCAACCTTTTCTTGGTTTCCTGCCAAGGCCGATCTCCTTTGCAGTCGCCGAGCGTCGCTTGGAATAGTTCGGCGCAACCAACGGATAGTCTTTGGGGAGGTTCCACTTTTTGCGGTATGCTTCAGGCGTCAGGCCGTAACTGCTCCACAGATGCCGCTTCAGGGTCTTGTATCCTTTGCCATTTTCCAAACAATAGATCAAATCGTCGGTAACAGATTCTTCGATCGGAACTGCCGGCGTTTGTCCTTTGTCGTCAGCCACCGCCACAGGTTCAGGCTGAGGAACTGGCTCTTCAGCTTCCTCGCGCACTGGCTCAGGTTCGGCCACGGCTTCCTGCGCTGGCTGGGCTTCTGGAACAGCCTCGCCTCCGGCGTCGGAACTTTCTTCCTCCTCGGATGCCGCCGCGCCGCCAAGCCCGTTAAGGGTATCGAAAACCTCGACAATCAGACCCGAGAGATCTCGGGCGGAAAGCTGGTTTCTGCCAAGGTACGCTGTCACGACCTCGGTCGTCATGACTCTGATGTCATCCACCTGGTCAACATCGATTTCAAGTTTATTAGCCATTACTTTATTCCCCGTCCTTTCCAATTTGGTGCCCAAGAAGGCAAGACACAAAGATAACTGATCGTACTTTCATAGGATAATGACAATAGTCAATAGGGATTCACCAGCAATTCCCGCTAAGTCTGATCCTACCCAGCAGACAGTCATTTCAGCACGAAACAGTTGAAAACAAGGCAAAAACCGTTTCGGACATTTGGTGGAATATAGCCGATCTGGCGCAAAAACTCTGCGAAAAGAAAAGCGC
>JAJEAY010000088.1 GCA_022824145.1 Rhodobacter sp.
TCGACATTGCCGGAACATGGCACGTCCAGCGCGGGAACGCCAGAGGAAACTGCTGGCCCCGCCGAAACGCGCGCGCGTGCAACGCATACATGCCCGACGTCAAGTAGAATCAAACGAAATCAAGCGTGGGAAAGCCCTGTAGCGTGTCACTCGGTAGTTGACAAAGCGCGGCTCGGCTGGATCAAGAACCCGCCTTCTGCTGCTGTCCCAGACGACCCAATGCCAAGAGCCGTCGTTGCGTGGCCACACCTTCAGGATCGCGTCACACGACAATTTGGTATAGTGCTTCTGCTTCGGCAGGGGTTTCAGCCGACGGGCATCAACGAGGCATCCGTACAGCTCCAGATGCTTCCGTAAATCAGGGGCACGTGTCGCCTCGACCCAGCCTTTCGGGAACATTCGGCGCCGCACCTCGGCATAGCTCCTTCCGGCCAGCATTGCCACGCAGGCGATGCCGCAGCCCAGGTCATCTTTCTGCGTGATTCGCCTCACCGCCGGTCGATCTCGCAAGCTTCCACTTTCACCTCCCGCGGCGTCTGCTTTTCAGGACACACCTTCCGCAATGCGAACTTCACGTCAAGCTTGGCGTTTGGCGGTAAACAGGGGACGTGCTAGAGCGAGTCAGATGCGGTCACGGTCGCAGTCCATGGATCGCGCAACGGAGTCAATGTCGAAGCAGGGCACGGTCCGCGCGCTGGAATTTCGGGTGCAAGACCAGGAAGTGCAGGATGCGCATCCGGACGGGCCGCGCCCCGCGGCGGCCTGCCCGGGCCTGGAACGAAACATGCGCGTCGGTCACGACACCGTGGCCGGCTTGCTTCGGTGTGTGCGGACGGCTGTCCGAATGTGGACAGCCTGTGGAAAACCCGGACCTGCATTCCCGGAAACCGCCGAAGAAGTCTGAACCCGGGGTTGACTCTGAACATGGATGCTCCGCAGCATTTTGGTTGCGTCTCTGACGTTGAATCCACATCAAGCGATCAGGAGAGACGGAGTGTCAGACGATCATGCCGACCATAGAAGAAGTCCTGCGCCATAGCCCGGAACCGCTCCCGGAGTGGCTGGACAGCGATGAACCGCCGCGCTTCGACCGCGGGGCCTTCTTCGGATCGCGCACCGTCTTTTACCCTGGGAGCGGAGACGACGGGCAGCCAGTGAAATTCTGTGCGCGGTCTCGCGCCGCGCACTGTTTCATCTACGTAGACCAGCGACTTGACCGGGCCAGCCTATTTGCAAGACTTCAAGACAAGGAACGAGGCTTTCGCGGCTATGCGATCGCCCACCAGGAGTTGGTATCCGGGGACGTCCTTGGAACGGGGGGCCGCGCATCGCATGTTTCCTCGGAAGGAGTCCGAAACTCCACTCGGCGCAGTGACAGGTTCGTGGAGCCGTTTGGATGGTTTGTTGTGCTGGATCGGCAGGAGGGTGACGAGGATCATGGACCGCGACGTCTCGCCGTCCTGTTCATCGGCGGTGACGGGTTCGACAGCTACGACGCGCTGTATTGCCAGGGCGACGGAACGCCGCCACCGTTTCTGGCGGTCATCCAGGACTGCGGATTCGGAGGCAACCACAGTCGTTTCGACCGCGGCGGATTGCTGGAGAAGATCGCTCGGAGAAGCAGGGTCTGGCCGAGTCTGCTGCTGGTTGCACGAAACTCCCGGCCTTGGCCTGACTACGTTGACACCGGAGGAGTTCCCGAACCTGGTGGAAGCGGGAGACATCCAAGGCGCCTCTATCGCCGGCGAAGCTCGTGATCTGCCGTCTTGTGCCATGTTCTGTTCAGCCAGGAACGAACTTGACCTCTGCAGGCAATGCCTCGAAAGAGCGCAGGTGCACGAGGCGCTGAAGGTGGCGCGAAAGGCGATGGCATCTCGCGGCAGCGGAGCGGGCGCCGGATGCTGCAGGAGATGGCATTGAAACAATGACCGAATCGCTTGGCATGTGTTTTCCGACCTGTCGGTCGACGGTGATTTCTGCATCATCCGCGCTGTCGGTCGGAAGCGGCAACGGTTCCGCACGAGTCAGGCGTGATGGATTATCTCGCCGCCGGGTGACGCGTTTCCGACGTTGCCAAGGGTGAGCATGTGCGCGTCGCCGACCTTGGAACCTGCAGCGTCATGAACCAGCCCGTGCGCGAATTGCACAGTCCGAAGACCCGTGAGAGGCGGATGGTCCGCGCCTGTGTTCGGGATTGGCAGGCCATTGAGGGATGCCGTGAATGCGCGCAATGCGTCGTGAGCCTGGCGGAGAATGTACTTGATCACGGTCGTGAATGGGGATGCTTCCGATGTCGAAAATGAACGACCCGCACGTTGTTGCTCTCGAGTACCGAATCGAACACGGGCCGGGAGTCGACTGGTCCTCGGCGGCTCCCTTGGAGATTCAATCAGGCAGGTTCGACATTCGGGTTGAGAACCGACAAGTGCGAATTGACCTGAAGGATCACTACTCGACTGAAAGGGAGGCGCGATCGGCTGTCGAGACCGACTTCATACCCAATTGGGAATTCGAGGTCGGTCTCAATCACGGACCGGATGCATTCAGCCTCCGCTTTGACCACGCCGAAATCGTGGATCGGGATCCACCGCCCGGACCGGCCCCCATAAGGGTCACTTTCCGCAGTGGCGTTCCCAGGGTTCGCGTCAGCCTCGGACCACGAATGCCTGCCAAGTATCCGGAGCCGCCACGCGCCCCCATCCGGCGGAGTCCGGACTTGGACACATTGTACCAGCGCTTTCTTGGGTACCTGGAGGGGAAGGAACCGCTGCCCGGCATGGCGTATTTTTGCCTGACCTTGATCGAGAATATGGGAGGGGGCCGTCGCGAGGCCGCGGCACGTTTCGGCGTCTCGCGCAACGTGCTTGTTCGCGTCCGTGAGTTGAGTTCAAGCAAGGGTGGAGCGAATGCCAGAAAGGAGGACGGAAGAAACGAGCCGTACACGGACGAAGAAGAACGTTTCCTCAAGTTCGCCATCAAGATGTTGATATGGAGGGTGGCAGAGGTCGAACATGGGCCGGACTCGAACCGTGCCCAGATTACGATGGACGATTTGGGACGGAGATCATAGCGGAGTCCTTCAGAACCCCGGGCTCGTGAAGAGGGATTGTTCGGTGCCGGCACACGGCACTGCAGAAGCGCCGGGCGTCGCCGCGAAGGGCGGGCGCAAGCGCGTGCGGCTCGCGCGGATACTGCGTGTGTTGAAGGTGGCCGCCGCAATGCCCGCAACGCTGCGAGGAGCAGCGACCGGTCTCTGTCGCGTCGATCTTCTCTAGAAAGGTCCAGACGCGGGTGCAGGAAAGCATGGAACCCGGAAACGAAATGTGCGACATTGTCCTGTCTGAGTTGATTACACCGTCACCTTGAGACAAGCCCCTTGATCGACTTCCTGGAAGTCGGTTGAGGGACGCCTGTCCTTGGCAATCAGTCAATTTGAGCGGAATCGACGGAATGCCGTGAGAACCTTTGGAATCTCGCATCCCGCCATTCAGTCGAACATGCGTCCTCCTGCACAGTGAGGCCTCCGACGGACGACGCGACTCTCCTCTGCGCAGTATCTTCGCCCATGGGTGGTTGAGCGGTGGAGCACTCCACAGAGGACATTGTGTCTCCATTGCACACTGCTTCGTCGGTGTCCGACTGATCGCTGGCACTTTGATCGGCGGAATGGATGTGGTGGTGAGTGGGGCAGGTGCGCACGGCAGGCAGGCGGGCGGTTTCGGATCCCAATCGCCCCGGAGCGCTTCCGGGACGTAAACGGTTAAACTACGACGTTGCTGGCTGACCCGAGCCATTTTTTCCGTTTGACTGCATAGCCCGCCCGTCCTATTTGCTTGCCGTCGGGGCGAATCACTTCGGAGGCAGCGATGGCGAATTGGTATGGATCGAAAT
>JAJEAY010000176.1 GCA_022824145.1 Rhodobacter sp.
AGACGAAAGCGGGTCGAAAAACTGCACGGGCCGCGCGAACATGGCCCGCTCCGCAGCCGGCACCACGACGCGAAAGGTCAGGAACTTCGGAAAAGACCCAGAGGTCAGCCCAAACCGCTGCGATAGCAGCTTCGTTCAATCGATCCACAGATCGCATTCCGGTCGCTTCTGGCCTCAAAATCATCCGACGAAGCAATTCCGGAACCCTGACGAGCTGGCAATGACCTGCCCGTCCAGCCGAAGCGCGATCACGACAAACCCCTAATCCAATTCAAGGCGCCTTCGAAATGGAACTGTTCGTCAGGCATGTCGCCCAGCACTGACCGATAGCGTCTGCGGATGACTTCCGCTGCAGAATCTTCATGGCTCAGATTGACGACCGTAATGTCCTCTCGTGGGATGTCCTCCAGCGATTCGGAAAACAGCGTCTTGGCTGCCATGTCCGTAGGCGGGAAGGAATAGCCAATAAACGTAACCTTGTGAGCCATCGACAGCCTGGCGAACGCGTGTGACCAGACAAGTCGAAGGACCGGTTGTTCAACTAGGCTGGATTTCGAAAGGACGGGCGGAACCATCACGGGTTCAGGTTCAAGGTTGCCGGCAACCTGGGGAAACCGAAGCCTAGCGCCGCTCCACTCGTGATGATGCGTGATGCTGTCAATCGCTACCGGGCTCGAATGACCCAGCTTAGGTCGCCAATTGATCGATCCATGGAGCTTCAGCAACTGGAGAACTGAATGTGCCTCAAGGTCGTCGAAACTTGCAATCGTGTCCAGCGATGACTGACAGAAGAAGCCGTATCCCCAATACGGGTTCCAACTGCCTGTCTGTGCCAGTGCCTCATCAAGGAAGTCGTCATAGTTGAAAGTGACACAACAGCAACTACTGGTCTTGCAGAACTTCGCAAAGCGGTTCAACTCTTCGCGATGAATGTTCCCCCTTCGGGCTTCGTGAAGCCGCTCAAGGAACGCTCTTCTCAACTCCGAAAGTAGGAAGCCATATTCGTTGGCCGCGTTGCCGGCACTTTCGGCGTAGTCGTAAGGCATCAGCGAGTCGAGACGCGTCATCAAGCGCTCGATATCGATGTGACCTCTCGGATGCAGGTCCCGTTCCCATTCCAGCAGACGACTGGCGTTTGGCAGGCCACGGACCCTTTCTTCCAGGGCGTCGTTGTTGAAATCGTCGACAAGTAGAGGCGCATCGGGAACCAGCGCGCGGGTGAATCCAGCACCGGTAACCATGACATGATTTTGAGAGGACGTCTGGGCGGTTTCTTCCTGATCCACCGAAGGTTCGCTAGAAACCATCAGGATGCAGAACTGAATCGCTGCCCGGTCTGCTTCCTTTCCCACTCCCAAGCTTCTTCGCGCGTGGTTGGCGGACCAACCTGTTCAATGCAGCCTGTGGGCCAACGTCGCCGGTGTTCATGCTCACGGCGCACCAAGTCGGACGTGATACCGAAATACACGACTTTCCCCCCAACCTTGAAGCGATATCTGAATGTGGTTCTTGCGACCATGTCCGATCTTTCTACGTTGGAAGTATGACTGCAGCCATTGTACCCGGTCAACCTTGATCTCTTCCAGGTGCCTTCATTCACTCTACCTCCCTCTAGACATCCCACATGTACGCAAGTTTGTCGACGTATCGGGAGGAATTCAGCAAGCTCCAGCCACGGCCGGGTGCCATGGTGCCCAAATGGCAAGGGTCGACGGCTTCTCTCCTCCGTGTCCATCAGATTGTCCGCGCCGTCCTTGAGTCTTCGATGCACCGTCTCGCTCAGACCGTCTGAATGCCGTTCCTACACGATCTTCCTGCCGCTTTCGCGACATCCTCGGGCGGTAGCCGGCCTGACGGCCCAAGCCCTCTTGTTTGTCGCCTCTTCCGCTTTCCGCGCATCGGACTCTCTCATCGCCGTAGTCACATCGCGATTGGCGCAAATCAATCCCGCGCGCCCATCCGTCGCCCTTTCTGCGTTCGTGCCGCCGATCCGCGAAAGTAACCCCAACCGTTCGTCGCCCGACCGCCGAATAGTAACGTTCCACCAAGCTCAGGCAACTCCGATGCATATTGGTCTCGGTCGGTCATCGAAAACTCGTGTCACCACTTTGAGATGGTCCCAATCATCGGACCGGCGCGCCGGTCCGCAATGTCCACACATCCACTCAGCGTGCATTATCCGCCACAAGCGCCCATGCCGCGTAGGCAGTTTCGTCCAAGTCCCGAGTCGCGGGCGATTCATCAGCATCATGAAAGGCGGACCCGAGGCAATGGAGCACCGAGATGCGATCAGTCAAATCTAGATTCGGGTCACACCAAGCATTAGCAGGACTCAAATTAAGGGATTTTAACGTCAATGTTCTTGGGCTCTTGGTATAGTAGAGAGCGCTCGACTTGCTGTTCCTTTAAGATCGTTCGCCTCATGATTTTTGCTTTGACGCGCAAGTATTCTTCACGCGACACCCGGCCATCGACCATCACCTGATCGATCAGGGCAAGCGGGTCCAGACCGTACTTGTAGACGCCACCGGGATGCTTCGTGTTCGTGAGTTCGAAGAAAATCAGTCTGACTTCATTTTCGTGCTTGTGGGCCTTGCGCTTGACAAGAAGGGATCGCGCAACGGCTTTCTTGGACAGGCCCGCGCTGAATACGGTCTTGCAGAACTCTCTGAGTTCAGATTTCTTCAGGTATTTCACGCGTCCGATGAAGCAGGCCGCGTCTGTCCAATCCTCACTTTCTGCCCGGATGCTCTGTAACAGTTTGCCGACGGTCGTGCGGACGCGGATCGCGTCTTTATTGGGCGAGTAGATTTGCCACATCGCGTCCGAGGCGTACGCAAGCGTCCAAGATTGGCCGTAGACTACTTCGTGATAGCCGCACTCGCCATTCTCACCTGCCTTCGCTCTAACCGCCGCGTCCAGGATCGCATTTTCAAACGGGTCGTCCCACATCGTCGGTCGCACCAAAGCGTTTTGGCTCTCTTCAAAGAGTTGAAAGAACCGATCACGCGGAAAAAACCTGTATATCCAGGTCCTTTCGGTGACATTGCCAAACACATTTCGCTTTGAATTCATGCTCTTGCCGCTACGGTGCCTTGTGCAGTATCCGTTTCAGGCGACAGATGTGGTAGCCGTCTTTGGCGATGTCCTCGCGTACCTGGTTCACGTCTTCGATGCCTAATGCAATGCAGAGCTCCAACTCGCTTTCGCCGGACTTGCAGTAGACCCACTCGTTCTCTTCCTTGGGCAGAGCGTGGCCTTCCTTGTCGGCCGTGAGTGCAATCGTCCGACCGTCCTTGCTTGAAAAGTGGGCGTGCCAAGTCATGGCGTCCTTCCTTCACTAACAGATGACGCGGGAGAATGGCGCGCCGCTTGTGATCTTCACGTTCAATTGGTCGATGACGTGACCGATGCACTCCACGATTTGGCGGGCCATCGTGCTCCTCGTCTTCCGTAGTGAGGTCTCTGAAGTCAAGTGCGATTTCCAGTGCGCGAGCCCAGTTCTGCACTTGACAATGGCCCTGAAGCGATATTCGAAACGACCCCTTGCTTTGCCTGTTTTCTCTGTTCATGCGATTTTGGAGGTGTGCTGTGAAAGCAAAGTCAATTTCGATGCTCGCACTTGTTGCCCTTGTGTTATCAAACGCACCAGCATTTGCGGACTGGCAATACACAAAGTGGGGCATGACACCCGATGACGTTTCGGAGGCCAGCGAAGGCACTGCAGTTCTGCCAGATACCGCCATAGAGTTGGTAGGCAGCAACCCACCAGTGCATCTTCTAACCGCTCCTTACGCTCTGGCCGATGGCAGCTTGCAATTTCAGGCACATTTCTTCTTCCATGATTCTCAATCGCTTGAGATGGTTCTGCTTGAGCCTTTTGTTCAAGACTGCGTCACGGTCTATCGACGACTTGAAGAGACATATGGCCATGGAATTCGGCACAGAGACCAAATTATAAGCAGCGCCAAATGGTTTGATCGGGAAAACGGCAACGTCGTATTCTTCGCCGAGATTTCAGACACTTCATGCAGTTTGCGGTATCGCCGCTTTGCAACACCAGGGGAAGCCGGAGGACTATAATGGACGGTCCCGAGATTGCTGCGCCAAGGCCACGCTCAACTTGTCCATAACCGGTGCAAGACGATGAATGTGGCGAAAGTGTTGCCCGAAATTGTATCCATCCAAAAAAAAGGTGGTGCAAAACTAACTGGTGTGAGTGCAGCCAGTGAGAGTCCCGCAGGAAGGAAAGGCGACGCACCTACTTTCACCTCGAGCTGTGCGCCGCGACGCACAGCATGGACCGGCACGAACTGACCTTGACGGAGGCGCTGGAACGCGGCCCGACGGCCAATGCGGACGACATCAGGAAGAGACGCACGACATTGCTCGTGCACCCTCACGGTGGGACGAAGGGTTTGGATTCGCTCAAGGAGCGTACGCTTCTGCGGCGGGAGTACGGGAGTCTCGCAAGCGCCGAGACCCTCGAGGGCAAAATGCGGTTTCTGCAGCGTCTGCCCTACAGCGCGGTACGACGCGGTGGCGCGGCCAGCTGGGTTGGACCGAAGGTGTGGGAGGGAGCGCCGGTTGAGCGCCGAGATCAATTATCGCCTCGGCTTCCCCTCGTCGCGAGCGGCTGACCACGGATCTCTTATAGATGCCGGTTTTCCCTGAGCCAGACCATGGCCGACGATGGCCGGGTGCGCAACGATCAGTGCCTGCGGACGCTTCCCGCTGCCGTTACTGCATCTCCCTCGGGTTTCTGGGCGATAACGTTCTCAGCGCCGCCGCGCATCGTGGGACTTGTGCGCAACTGAAAACTCAAAGTGTCACGGCAGCAAACCCAAGATGGAGCTTGCTGACTCCGCGAGTCCGTGACTGCCCCTTGCGAGAAGCCCCTTTGCCAATCCGCCGGTGCGGATGAGTTCGGAGGGATGGACCCCAATGCCCTTGCGTGATCACTCTGCCAAGATCGATGTGTTGAAGCTTCCCGGGCAATTGCGGTCAATTGGGGCATATTCACAAACTCAACACGACAGGATGCAATTACGTGTCTGTCGCCAATACGGATGACCCAATGTACGCTGCCGCGGTGTTTGCGCGAGGAGAATTCTCTTGGGCGTTGCCCTACAGGGAATAACCCGAGAGTTGCCAACCATCGTCAGCTGCATGGCCTGAAATTGCCTGGGCCACCTGCATGCAGCCATCAATGTCCCAGTCGTTCACCGAGTTGCGCTTGCTCGTCTTCCCGCCGCGCCCAGCGTTCAAAATCGTCTGCAACATGATCCAGAGCGCTTCCGACAAAGGGAAAGGCCGAAGCTCTTTGCCTTGCCCAGCTTCTGTATTGCCGTACAAGCTCCCATTCCTGGCTTCCGCCTTCCCCGACAGCTCGTGTCGTCACCCCTCGACCATTGAAGATGCCGGAAGAGTATCCCAAGCGGATTTCCGATGTCCCGACTGATTCCAACACCTTGCAAACCGTCAGGGAGGGATGGATTCCGTCTTCACCGCCCGGCGCTCTCGCAAGCAACCGACCGATATACTCGTCGCCAATTCGGGCCCGTCCGAACTCTGCACAAAGCCGCCGCGCTTCCACGATCCACAGATGCAGCCCTTCCTCGTCGACAAGGCCATCGCGTCCTGTCCCGGGCATCCGGTTCATGCGTTCGAGAAGACAATAAGCGCTTTTCGCAAGTGCACGTCGACTCTCGGGATCTTCAATCTGCCATTCAGGCGGATCCTCGCCTTCGTCATCGCGTTTATCGAACACAAGAGCCAAGACCCGAACGAAATCGATGGGAGACTCTGCAATGCGACGCTCCAGGTTGGGAATGCCATATTCGCTATGGTCGAGCACCTGCAAGTACATGAACTCCAGTCGCGCCATCTCTTCCTGATCTATTCCGTCCCGACCGTTCAACTCGCCAAAGGCGTTCGAGATCTCGTGAGCTTCCGGAACGTATGCGCCTGAAGGTTCCGCCTTCTTGGCAACAGCTGCCTCAAACAGCAGGCGTTTCAACTTGGATGTTTCGACCCTGGCCCAGTTGAATCGCGCCGCGGAAAACGCAGGATAAGGGCGCTGAACGTCCAGCAACCGGTCCACAAATTCGGTCAATTCGGATTCCGAGTACCAACTCGAGTCGGGCATGACCGTCTTCCAGTATTGATCACGCACTTCTCCGCTATGTCCGTCCAGAAGTCTCCAGACATGGCTGCGGACGGGCGCGAGGCTGAAAAGCCTGGCAGTCCATTCCGCATCGTCACGCTTCGCTGTTGATTCAAGCAGAGTGTTTAGAGCATCGCCGTCCACGGCTCGCAGAAAGCCAATCACGCACAGTTCCACCAATTTTCTCAGCTGGCCTGTTGTGGAAAGACAGCGACTGAGAAACTCCGCACGAGCGTCGGCGTCCGTGATTTCGGCTTCCAGACATTCCCCTGCAACCGTGGGCGCGCCGCAATCAGCAAGAAGCGCAACCACGCCGTCAAGTCCGCGTTCCCGCCATATCTCCCTGATAGCAGTGCGGCGCTGCCGGCCAATCCTCTCCAGATGTGCATCAAGATCGAGGCTTTCTTCGTCCTCGTCGACCGACGCTTCAATCCAGGCGCCTGAGAACAGCCAGCGGTACCGGGCAACCGGATCCTTGGGCTCCAGACGGTCGTATGCACCGCGAGCGCGCTCCAGCACCTCCTCGCCTACGCCGCGCAGACTGCCGCGCCGGGTCAAGGCATGCCGGCGAATCCGGTCACGGACGGCTGCAATGGCATTCTCGTCCGAAGCAGCAGCAGCCCATTTCTCGACCAGATCCCAGACCCGGCGCCGGGCTTCGTCACCAAGGTCGTGAAGCAGCTCTACAAGATCGCCAAGCGTCCCGTGATCGTGATCGGGCCATGACAGAACAAGGTCCAGCGCATCGCGCCTTGAACGGTGGAATTCACCCTGCGTCACACTCCGACCGGCACCCGACGCGTCGCCACTCCAGTGGGGGCGATAGCTGAGCGTTGCAAATCTGGGACCCGACTTCAACTGCGCGATGCACACCTGCCAGCCGATCTCTGGATCTTGCTCCGTCAGTTTCCGCAGGGACTGCATCCGTTCCTCAAGAGAAGCGGAAGTCTGGGGCAGCCAGCAACGATAGAGCGCTTCGAGACTGGTGATCGGCCTGTTCGTCCAGCTGTCGTCAATGGGGACTGCCGAAAGACGTGCGAGTACCCAGCTCACGCGCCCAAGATGCTTCCAGCCGAGACATTCCAGCGCCCATAGCAGCCCGCTTCGCTGCTCTCCGGATCCGAACGGGCCGCTCTCGACCGGCTTCAGAAGGTCAAAGACTGCCGGCTCCGGCTGCCGGAGGTCTGCCTCGATGATGTCCAGAAAGGTATCCGGGGCCGCTTCCGCGTAGGCCGGCAGGTCGTCCAGATGCGACAGCAAGCTGTCTGTCGTCAATGGCGTCAGCAAGCGTCGTACAAGCGACGAAACCCGGGTCTCGGGTTCGACGCCCAGCCTTTCCCGAAACAGGTTACCGCCGTGAAGAGAAAGAAGTGCCAGAGTTTCGCAAATTCCCTTTCTCAGGGAGGATGAGTGCTCTCGCACCTTGCCATGAAGGGCGGCAGTCCATCTTTCACCTTCCGGCAACTCAAGCGCTGGATCGGATTCCGACAGCACTCGTTCTGCCGCCAGAAAGAAGTTGTCGAGGTCAGAGGCAGTCACGTGCCTGGCAATGCCGAACAGGGCATCACACCTCGACACCGCGCCGCGATGGGAGCCGACCGACCAGAGGGGGGGATCCGGCAGGTTGAGCAAGTCCATGACACCGCTTTCGACATCATGATCATCCTCCATCCTCGCCAGGCTGCGGACCACATCACAATCTGCAGCAGAGTCCTTGCGCCAAGCTCCAATCAACGCGGCGGGCAAGAGCTTCCTGGCGACCGTGGCCTCTTTCGACCAGGCGGGGCTTCGGATTCCCGGAATTTCGGAAAGGCGCCGACGCAGGACCGCGGGCGACCGTCCCGACTCCCGGGCAAGCCTGTCAATGCCATCACGGGACAATCCCATATTCTCCAATGCGTCCGAAAACTCCTGCCAACTCGGAAGCCCAAGCCTGATGTCCGGCATGCGGTCCACGTCATTGCCCGGTCTCACGATGATGCAGTGGCAACGCCGACAGAGGTCCCCAAGTTCCGCTTCGACCCGATCATCCTGGATGATCGCCAAATTTGGTGCCGCATTGGACAGCCGAAACCGACGAACCGCCTCTGGTGTGTCAAAAATGATTGCGCCAGTGGCAGGCTCCTCGTATTCGAGATTCTGCATTCTCACGAGATGGCAGCCAACAGCCAGGGCATCGTCGGGAGAATCCGCTGCGATGACAAAGGGAATCTCGGGTGCCGAATTCAGCCACTGCCGAAAATCATCGACGGATTTGTCGGCCAAGGGAAACAGGTCCGGTGTCAACGGCGGATCGCAAGCATCGGCCCACTTTGACCAGCCCATATCTGCCGAGCGGTAGCCGTCCACGGGCTCTTCGATTCGCTCCGCGAACCATATCTGCGCTTCCGCCGATTGCGCCAGCCACTGTTCGAGATTGTCGGCATCGTACGCGCGAACATCCTTCCAGTCCCCGCGCCTCGACCTTTTCTCAGCCCATGCGTTCTTGCCCGGCCAGTCGCGAGGCGTGACGAAAACGAACGACCTGTTGCGCCGCTCCTCAGGCGACAGGGTCCCGAGGCGCTTCTTGTAATCGCGATTTGCCTTCTCGCCGGGGTCTCTGTCACAGCTAAGCTCCCAGATGGACCGGCCGTCCGGTATCCAAGGCGTCGGAACCGTCGAATCCGTTTCCCCGTCCGGACCAGGTCTCTGGGCATTGCTGAAGGCAGGAAAATCGGCGCGGACAAGCCCGCTCCCTGTCGTGTGAACAAGCAGCCGCAGCAATGCCGGAAACTCGTCCCGTGCCCGGATCTCATCGGCCCATGCCGCGATCCGGCTCGCCTTGATTTCGACCAGGGTCGGCGCATGCCGTCCAGCAACTATGGGCGTACGCAGCGCCTCGTCCCGGCGGTCGTATTGCGCCTGCAGGTTCAGCAATTCGTCAACATCGGCTCCGAACACGCGAGAGAGTCTCTTCACCATTTCCTGAGAAAGCGCAGCCTTTCCGTTCAGGAAGTTTGACAACGCCGGTCGCCCGATACCGAGCAATTCGGCCGCTCTGGATACAGTCATGCCATTCGGGATCACCTTCTGCCTGACGAATGATCCGGGATGCTTCGCCGAACAGCGGCGATTGCTTACGGCCATGGTGTCACCTCGCTTGATCGGCGTGATTCCAACAAACTGTATTGTGTATCGCAATACAATACAATCATTGACTCCATTCGCAGTGAACCCTATTTGCCTCTCGCTCCGTCTCCTGCAAAGTCGTCCAGAAACTAACGGAGAGCCTGTCCAACGCCTTCCAAGAAGTCGCAGATCGCCCAACATCGAGCGGAAAGGAACGGCAACCGCTCCAACACTGCGACAAGCGACTGAACAAGCTCAAAAAAGCGGTAAACGGAAGAATTACCCACAGGAAGGGTCTTCCAGAAGTTTCGGCACGCCCGCACAGTCGTGTGCCTGACTTGGTGAAATGTGCTCGGTCCACGCCCACATGGCGGCAGTCGCCACTCTCACGCCTGAATATATTTGATACTTGCTCGTTTGCTCGTGCCGCCGCTCCGGCGGTCATTGGGGCGTGAAATCGCTCCACTCGATCCCAGCCGGATTGTCAACGGGCCTTAGCTGCAATGGCGGTCTCAACGACCTCAAGCGCCTGCCTAGGCGATGCCATCGTCACTGCAAGCGAGTGGCAAACCTCCTGGTATACCCGCAATTCAACCTCGCTCAACTCTGCGTCCGGCGTCCGGTCCACCATCGCATCTTCGAAACTCAAAAAGCGCGCCTTGATGTCCGCCTCTTGCTCTGCAACCGAATTCTCTTGTCCAGCATCTCCTGATTTGCCGTTACAATTGCTGCGCAGTTCTTCCAGAGCCTCCGACACTAGCGCAACGGCGTCTCCACGTGCCAGATATCCTGATGTCGCAAGTTCGTACAGCTCCTCATACCATTGTAGCTTTGCAGCATGCCGCTTCGTTCGGTTCCTTGTTGAAGATGCCGCCCTGCATCGTTTCGAGATCGCGGCAGCCACGGACGACAAGTGGTTTTCCAGATGTCGGACATGTGGACCTGGTTCGAAGTAGCTGCGTGTCGCATTCGGCACTATCCGCGTGTCGATGATATTGACCTCACCTACGCACCACCTGTTGAACCGTTCCTCGGCGAACAGATGGTCGAAGGCAGTCTCTCCACCAACTTGCAAATTGCCTTCACGCGCCCGAAGACCCCGAACCCTCAACGCCTTCGGAATTGCCTTTATGTAGGATGAGTGCGCAATCCAGCCGATTGCCGCAATTTCTTCGCTGTCAGCGCAAGGTATGGAGAATGTTTCAAATTCACTGAATGGATCGAAGAGATGGTCCGAGAAGGCAATGCCCTCACGATGGGGACGCTTGATGCTTTCATTCCCATTGATCGACACGTCGATCGATCGGACAGAATGCGGAAATTGCTCCAGCAAATCATGAACTTGTTTGGAGAACGGAAACCCCTGACCCAAAGCCACAGGGCCGGATTCTGCAATATATCCAGCGACTGCGTCGGTATTCAGAATCGCGGAAGCAGCGTGACGTGCCGCCCCTGAAATTTCGACTTCAAAGAAATTCGCCGGGTATTCCGCGCCAGCGAATTCCTCGATTGTCGTGCTCTCTTTGATGGCAGTCTCTGGAGCCGTCTCCTGCCGGGACCGGGCTCGTAGTTCCATGCCATTCCACGTTACACTGGTCACCGGGTGCGTTTCCGAAGTTCTCGTCAGAAAACCGACGCTGTCTGCAAAGACCAACCCGGCGAGCCTTCCGATGCCTCGAAATCCGGACTCCGCGCCCAAGCGCTTCTTGCTGCGCGCCAACGGAAGAAGAGCCTCGATGGCGTCATGTCGGGAAAGGCCATTGCCAATGTCGCGAATTCGTATCAGCCGTGATGCGGGATCGATTGTAATCTCAACCCGACCGGGCAGGTTCCCGGCAACTTGGAAGGCATCAGCCGAATTTTGCAAATACTCACGATACAGAGCGCGTGGGTCACCATAGATGCCGGTCGTGACAAGGTTGATGACTGAGCCGCCAATCAGGTCGGGCAGTGATTCGTCCAGTGGCTGTTCACTCACTGCGCGTGTCCACTTCCGGTTGCGGCAGCACGACGGCCCCCAACGGATTCGGCATAGGTGTCATGGTCAAACAGCCCGGCGTCTTCCACGAACTCTTCCTCTGCAGGGAACACTGGGTCCGGACTGACATACTGGAACATGGGCAATACGGTCGTGTCCTCGCATTCGATACGGTGTCGAGTGTCGAGAATATGAAACACCATCAGTTTCCGGATCAGGGGGTCCAGTGTCGAGTCTTTCGCAATCTCCGCATAGATGTTCCGCGCAAAGCCATGAGAATCTCGTGGACCTGCCAGCAAGGTCGCCAGTTCTGTTTCCTGGTCGCCGGAAAGGCGCCTACGAAGGGCAAGATACTCGTCGAGAACTGGTCTACCGGCACCCGACTTGTAGTGCGCTCGATGGTAGAGGAACGCATGCGGCATCGAAAGCAACCAGGCAAACTCGTCGCAGTCAGAGCCGTAGGCTTCGTCAAAAAAGCTCTCGCTGCCACTGACGACACCATGTGTCGCTTGCAGCATGATCTGGAATGACCGAAGGATGTATCGCGTCCAGTGCTTTCCGACATGTGACCGATCCTTCAGGGTGACCGGCTGATACCGCATCGGGAACGACCAGATTCTCAGGCCGAGTTCCCGGTTGAGGGCAATGTTGAGGCGCATCCGCAGATAGAGGTCAGATGGAGTGTCCATGAAATTGTAAAGCATGTAGTTCGAAAGCGAGACAATCCCGTTGTCTGCTGCCATGCGAACCGCCCTTTCGTAGACCTTGCGCACACCGATGTGGTCAAATGCAATGCGCAGCGGGCTGATGCAGATCGTGGACATCTCTCGCAGATACATGGGCGACTTTGCCAGAATTCTGGCGTCGACACCTTGGTTGAAGTCGACACGCCGCTTTGCAGGCCTGCCGTCTGCGCTCTGTATCGTGGCGCCTGGCGTGAACCCCAGATCGCGGATTTCCGCGATCACCTCCGTGTACCGGGAGGACGCGGTGACGTTGTTGTCCATGAGGACCAGGTCCTTCTTCTCGCCGTGGGCAGCGTTGATCCCATGTACCAAAACAGCCAAAGGCGGCATTTCACGTTGGGCACCTTCGAGCTTGGGAACACCGCAAAATGCGCACTTCCTGACACATCCGCGGGAAGCGTAGCCGAAGTAGGCGTCGCGAACAGGGTAGGTGTAGGACGTGTGCCGAAGAATGCCATAGTCGGGAACCAGTTCCTCGATCGGGGCACCTGTCCGATCGTCGGCGCCAAAGTCGCCATCGAGCGAACTCAGTTGCAGAGACGTGGCAGGCGGTCCATCAAGCAGGCCCTTGATAAAGCGAACACCTGCCCAGCGCGGTTCGCAAACGAATTGATCGAGCATCAGCGAAGCGGCAATCCCGCCCACGAAAACCCGCTCCGGCTGGTTTCCGGCGGCAGCGATGCCGAAGTCAATCGCTACAGACGTCCGCTGCCATTCGAAACTGAAGAGCGTCGTGACATAAACACGGTCCCAGGTGCCAATTCGTTCAGACTTCGATGTGCCCGAATCGTCAATTCCGACCTTTGCAAACCGGACGAGGTCTCCACGTGCACTGTGGTAGGCAGCAATCTTCATGAGCCCCAGAGGAGGATACTTGTTTCTGTAACCGGGCTCGAGCAGCAGAATTTTCTTTTGGGACATGTCAGCGGTCCTTGTTGCCTTGCCGGAGCGCGGCATGGACGCGCTCCTCAATGACGGCGAAGAGCTTTTCATCATTGAGTTCGGCCCTGACGACATCAAGCACCGTGCGAACCGCCTTTCGTGCCTGCTTGCCGAGATAGGACATGTCACTATCGGCCTTGGTCCGCTTGACCGCTTCGACGGCAACGTACGTGCGTTGGACTTCCGACAGTTGATTCGTCAGTTGAACAGTTTCTTCGTCTGACCGGTTGCGCTTTCGCAGTCCCTTTTCAAGAATGACACGTTGCCCCTGCAAATTGGCAAGCAACGTCTGCTTTTCGTTGTGTGACTTGAGGCCAGAATCGAGGTTCACACGCGCTTCTTGCACGACCTTGTCCGCCCTTCGCGTCAAAATCCCGGCCGAACGATTGCGTTCATCCGACTCTTTCCTGATTTCCTTCTCAAGCTGGACTACCTCGGCTCGTAGTTGCTCTCGAAGCTTGCCCCATGCATTGGAAGCTTCAAAATTGTCGCGTTGAGTGTTGGGAACAAGTTCCGGATTGACGACGTGTATTTCACCGAAGCACCAGAGTGCCTGGTTGGGAGAAGTCCAAAGATCCTGAATGATTGAATGATCGCCGATCGCAATGTTGTGCATCCGAATCCGGAGCCCTGCAAACGAGACGTCAGCCAGTGCGCCGCCGCGCTCGTGGATTGCAAGCCAACCCCACCAACCAGCGTAGTCTCCGGTCCGCGGAAGGGCAACAACGTCGGTAACGTTTACACGCCGCTTTGACCTGCTCCTACCAGTCCTGCTTTCGAAGGTGTCCTTGAACGGTCGAAAGACCTCCCGCAGGACGTTTCCACTCGGGCTACACAGGAGCAGCCTCACGGTGTCGAGTGACTCAGCAGAGTCGGCCTCTGCGGCAAGTTCCCTAATTTGCTCCTGAAATCTCCACTTTGACGGGTCCTGCCGAACCGGTGCCGTCAGTTCCAGGTATTCCTCAAGCTCATCCAGATCGAGCAACGCACGATTTGTGACACCACTTAGCATCACTTCAAAGAAACGGTCCTGCTCGCTTGCCGGCAGTTCACTCGCAACACAGTTTCTGTTGATCGCATCCACGATTGTCTGAGGTCGCTGGCCAGGCCGTGTCAATGCACTGATGCCAGCGGCGTCAAATTCAACCCGGCAGGACTTCGCGCTGCCGTTGGAGGTTTCAAAGCGCAACCGCTTGCAGTAGCTGATTCCGGCCAATCTGCCGATCCCGCGAAACCCGGCGTGCTTTGCGGCATCCGCTTGCGTACCGGCCTTTTCGGACGCGCCAATGTCGACAAGCCTGACAATCGCTTCTTCGGGACCCAATCCGGCACCGTTGTCACGGATCCTTAGAATGCCTTCCTCGGGGGCAACCATCAGTTGGATTTTGCCCTCGTCTTCTCTCAGGAGACCGCGCCTTCGGGCCTCGCGGATGCTGTCATACGCATTCTGGACATACTCCCGGATGCAATGGCGTGGGTCGCTGTACATTCCGAGGGTAATGCTCTCGAGTAGATGAACGCCGAGGGTTGGCTGCGGACTAGAAGACATGGGACTACCCTGGACGATATGCATTCCGTGGAAAGCGAAGTTTCAAGGTGCCTGAACTGAAACGCGTGTGGCTTACAAGAAGTTCACCTTTCCTGAGGAACGGCACGCGTTTGGATTGGGGCCGGCCCCTGATCTCCGGGTCCTTTTGCGCCTCGACCGCTGTTGTCCGCCCGAAGACCTGCGTACTGGAGTTGCCGGTCACCCGATCGTCAACGCTGGTTCGGAACTGCTCGGCGCCGAAGAGAATGATGCCCTCCGAACGGCCTCGTTCACTGATCTCCCGCAAATAGCGGACAAGTGAACGCGCGCCGCCACGGCTGGGTGCAAACTTGTTGAGCTCGTCCGCAAAAAGAATCACCGTGCCGGGTCCGGAATCCGAGCCTGTCTCGCACTCTTCTTGGGTGCCGGGCGCCCTTGCTTCTCGAAGCGCAGAAATTACGTCCGCGACGACAAATCCCTGAAGATAGTCTGGCAATTCGGCGATATCGACAACCGCGACATGCCCCGGCTTCAGGTCTTTCAACTTCTCGGACAGGTACACCTGTCTGTATTCGACGGCTTTGTTGCTTTCCTCCGTGAACATTTGGTTCCGGGTTCTCTGCCGGAAGAGACGAGAGAAGCGTCGCCAAGATACCACGGGAATCTTTTTGTCAGGAGTACTCTCGGCCCATTTGTCTACATTTGACCGCAATGTGGCCCAAGGTGCTTCTCGTGGCGTCTTTCCAATGCAGTGTTCAGCACAACTCACAAGCGTGGAGTTCGGGTCATCCATGTCTTCAAAAAGCAACAGAAGACGGTCCAGTACGCTGTCCACATCGTAGATGTATCGAAAGGCGCGGCCTTCCTCGACATTCTCTGCCACGGCCTTCGCTTCCAGTTTTGTTTGGGCTCGGGCGGCTCCATGCGGCGAATAGGGGTAGTAGTAAGTGACATCGCTGAGAGGCTTGGCTTCAAGGTCGCACTTGACCCAATCCTGCCTGGTCCGTTCCGACATGTCCTGGGCACGCTCGTGCAGGCGAAGCAGGTCTGCTCCCTTGACGTTCAGGACAACGAAAGACGCCTGTTCATCGCTTGCCCATTGTTCCGACGCCTGGCGCTGCTGAATCGCGGACATGAGGAACATTGCATACGACGTCTTCGTTGCCAGTCCTGAAATCCCGGAAACATTCAGATGCGCTCCCTCTGGACCGATCAGGTAGTCCGCGTCCATGTCCACGTTGATGGTGATGCTCTCATGTTCAGGTCCGGACATCGTTATGTATCCGGCAGGCGTGTTGCGGTTGTAATCATCAATGCCGAGGGCTCTCCGGACCCCGCTCTCGTCCGGCCAGTGGACCCTGGAGCCGTGCGGCACGGGCATTTCGATGTCGCAGGTGTTGAAGAGCACGGTCGCATCTGCATAGGTCGTAACGACGCGACCGACTCTCGGTCGCTGACCGGAATCACCAAAGTCCGAAGAAATGAAGCTGCTCAGGGCGCTGTCTTCGTCAGAGACCTGGAATATCTCGTCGATGATCGCAAAGAACTCGCCTATTTCCGGTCCAACAGCCTCGGGCGGGACAATCCTGACGAAGTCGAAGGGTTTCAGGTCTATGCCTGGCGCCAACCAGAATCGCAGATTGCCGGTTGTCGTAGGGTCCCTTTCCGTGGCGACTACGCGGCCGATCGGTACAGGATTGCTCATTCTCTGTTCTCCAAAGACGAATTCACTACAGACACGCCCTTATGCTCAAGTTGCTTCGGAACTGCGACTTGATGTAGCGTTCGGTAAGGTACACCGGATAGAGATGGCTTGCCCATCTGCTGTCGACATTCGGCGTGGCAGGCGCACGAAGCGCCAGCACATGTTGGGAAATTCGTTCGCATCGCGCCGCTTCCACGGTCGGTGACGAATTCGCTGGCTCATCCGGAAAGATCTCGACTTTCACGACGCCGTCCGGAAATTCAAGATCCGAAATTTTCCGTTGGTTGTGAAGCCGCAGATACCAGGAAGCGATCGTGAGATTCCGGTGTGACGCGCCTCTTGCCGGCGTTCGGTGGCCCCAAGGCAATGTAGAAATTACGGCTCCGACATGTTTGGCACCCTTCCCTGAGCCGTAAGATAGGTAGAGGAGCCTTTTGCAAAATTCGCTGGGACGCGCGAATTTCCCGCCGAGTTCGGCGATTTTGCCGGGACAAGCCTGGCAACCGGGGTCGCCACAAGGTATGGTGTAGTTGCAAAACAGACCACCAAAGGAGGCGACCCCGATGGC
>JAJEAY010000058.1 GCA_022824145.1 Rhodobacter sp.
GATGAACCCGTCGTGGTGCATTGGCCACTCGCCTGGCACCGTGACCGCTCCTATGATGGCTGCGTAGGAATCCTCTGCATGGGGGGCGTGGATCAATACCTTGCCGCCCTTGGGCACTCCGACGGGCAGAGAGACACGCGGAACCGGCTTGCCGGGCAGGCCGCGCAGCAGCAGGTCGACAAGGCGACCAGCCGTCACGGCATCAACGTCGCCCGCGACCACGAGTGCATGCGGAACGCTCGTGTAGGTTGCCGCCGCCCAGGAGGCCAGGTCGGACCGTGCCACGCTCCTTGCGGCATCCAGGTCTCGAAAGACCGCCGTTCTTCGGAAAGGGTGATCGCCAAATGCTGCCCGGTATATGGCGTCGAAGGCGAGCCAGGGACGATCGTGCTGTTTCTCCGTCAGGAAATCCCTGAACGAGTCCCGATAGCGGCGAAACCAAACCTCGTCGAAACGGGGCGTTCGCAGGTGGGCGTTGACTGCGGCAAGGACGTCCTCGGCGTCACCGAGAGGCGACAGCATCGTTCCGTAGACGAAATCCTGATCAACCGTCAGACGCGCATCGGCGTCCGCGTCTTCCAGCAGAGAAAAGAAGTCGCCGGGATCATAGCCCTCGGCGCCACTGGCAAACTGCGAGGTCGTGGCCAGTATCGGCGCCACGTGATTGATGCTCCGGTCCACCGCCCAGTCGACAGGCCAGGCGACCTGAATCACCAGGTCTTCGGCCTCCGAAACCGTGGCAAGGACAAACCTGGCTCCGCCAGCGGAAAGATGTTCGTCAATTGACGGGCTGGCGGCAAATGATCCCGTCATGTGCAACGCAAGCACTGCAGTTGCGAGAAGTGCCTTGGTCATTCGCAGTTGCCTCCAATCGTCAAATCGGTGGGCAGAATTGGCCTTCCGACCGGACACAGTGCAACTCGGCGAATGATGGGTCGTTCCTCGTGACGGTGCCTCACCGGGGCTGCCCCCGCCGTCGCCGCATCCGTCGAAGCCTGTGATGCTGTTCAGTTCCGTCGTCGAAATCCGGAAGACAAGTGACATTTCGAACTTCGTCCCGCATTGCGGCCCTCGAAGTCAAGCACGGAGTCCTGCGCGCAGCCGGCCATGGCGCCCGAACGTGACAAGACCGTCACGCCTCCGGCCTTGCCGGACAGATCTTGGGCTCCTCGCGAACCGCCGCGCAGGGGGCCTCCCGGCGTTCCGGCCCGGTCACGGCCCGCAGGGGAATCCGGCACGAGCAACGGCAGCCTTACGGACCCTGGGCGGGATCAGGAGAGTCGCCGTGCGGGCAGCGCTTCGCTCCGGCGTTGCACGCCATCGAGCCCCGTTTTCGGCCCGGCGCCCTCCGAAGCAGCTCCCGCGCGGGGCGCGGATGCGGGACCCCGGCATGCCAGAGTGGCCTGATGCCTCGGCACAGTTGAAACTCAAAGTCTCAATGCTTTCGCGTCTCCAAGTCACTCCTCCAACCAGAGAAATCACTTCTGTCCCACTTTGAAGGCCACGCTGCCGGAGGAGCCGATTGGGACAAGGCGGGGCGATGGTCAAGCGCGACCCCGTGGGGCGCATTTGCAGAAACCGATGTGTTGACAGCTTGGGGAGAATCGAGACTGTCAAGAGCGGGCCGGGGATCTCAACACCGCTCATTGCGGAGCCTCGGTCTACCCACCATTTCGCGGTGCTCAATCGAAATCGAATCGGCAACCGCGATATTACTTGAGGGTCCGCCACACTGTCTTGGCATTGCTCGTCACAAGGTGTCGATGAAATGCTGGAGCACTTCGCTGGACTCCCGGGGGCACCGCGATCCCCTCGGAATGTGTGGCACGACTTGCCATCCATGCATTGAGCGGCTCCTGAGGGCGACACGGAAAGCGCGTTTCCAGATGTCGCGTCGTCCATGGAATTCAGGATGGTCTCGTTCCCGCACCGCCGGACCGAAAACCCACCTCTTTGGCGCCCCTGTGCAGTCCGGCGTCTCCCAATGAACGTCGCTACCGTCAGGATTACCCCGATAACTGGAGCAGTCACTGTTGCCTGCGAAATTTGTAACGCGGGAGTTCCGCCACCCTAACCTCCCTGAACGGCTTGTTTCTCTTTAACGCCCCCTCGAGCTCTTCATCGTATCTCCAAGGGTGTTCCAGGTAACACCACTCGACCGAGTACCAGCCGCCTTCCTCCGCGCAGAAGGCTGCCCCGACACATTTCGGTACTTTCAGGTCGTACTTGCAGGCGATTGTCAGGTTCATCAATCCCCGTTTCCTGAACTCGACCAAATCCTCGGTTAGGGGTATGAAAACGAACCCGCAATCCGTACGCGGACTGGCCATGCGGTACGGCATTGCGATTTCACCCAACCTGCTCTTTTCCATCGACAGTCGGAACCGCGATTTGAATTCCCGCAACTCGTTTCTCTTCAGTTTCGCCAGTTCCATCAGTATCGCGTAGTAGTCCGTATCGTGCCTGTCCGTCGTCACCCGCTCCGCAAACTGCTTGATAATTTCCGACATGTCCCACTCATCGGAGTGGTCGTCCAACGCCGTTAGGACGTCCGTGAACGCTGGGTCCGGCTTCGTGTGCGCATCGCCTTCCAGATATTGTCCGACAAGCGCCGGTTCCGGCACCGGCGAGACGGCATCGCCCCATTTTTCGATCAGCTCTTGCCGAAACGCCAGATACTCGACCAGTTCGAACGGCGTCAGGACAGTACGGACGACGCCGAGATAGTCATGCGCCGCAATGACGTGTATCGTTCCGGCGGTCCGGCTGCGATGGAACTTCTTCTTGCAGCAGGCCTCGGGAAGGTGGCTGTTGCCGAGATAACAAACTACCTTGTGCAGGCATGCAATTGCGTCGCCCCTCAGCTTGAATCGATCGCCCCTATGGTTCTGGAGCAGAATGTTCCGGTGAGCGTCCAGGTACTTCAAGGAATCCCGGATTTGTCTCGTTCCGTCACCGATGACCTTCTTTTTGAACCACTTGGCCTCCCTTTCCGGCGATGTATCGCCGATATTCTCGCGTTCCTTCAGTTGAAAGAGTACGAGCATGTCATCGAGCCATATAATGCAGTCGGCCAGCTCCAGCTCGGTCGACGGATTCGGACGAAAGGTGTTGGTCGAGTAGGTGAACTCCTTAAAAAAGAAGTGTTCGTTGAGACTCGCTATCTCGCCCTCGAACGTCATCTGCTTGCATTCCCAATCGCCCTGGGCATTGCCCGTATCGCGTTCCTGAAACAATCACTGCCGAACCACGCTGGGTTTCCTGGAGGCATTCTGGTTCGGATCATGCAGTTATAAGGAAGTTTTCGCTGGCCGCATAGCGATTTGCCGTCGTCAGCACGACGCGCTAGGTGACCTTTGCCAGACCCCTGTGCGGCTCACCGTCATCGAATACAGGATCCCGCACACTTCATTGCGCGGCGCCGAAGGGCGACGGCCTTCTAGTCTCCGCGACGCAGGTGTCGGGCGCACTAGGTGGCGCCAACTCGGGAGACAGTGTAAGACGCCGTCCGCAAGCTGCAGCGGAAGTTCGGCAATACTACCGCGAGCCACAGATACATTCTGAGCGAGCGTGGCTTCTGCTACCGCACGCCCGTACCCGAATACAGCTGTGGCCGGAACCGAACCGATTCGCAGCGCTGTCTGCGCGCCGGCGGCACCGCCCGGAAGTGTCTCGCGGCATCAGGTCTTTCAATGCCGCAGCTTCCCGGGACCATTCCACACGCCTAGGCAATCGTCGCACCCGGCATATGGATTCTCGGCAGGAGTTCCCCTCGGTTTTGGGACCGAGCAGAAAACGCCTGCTGTCTGCCCAAAGGTGCGAACATGCAGTGTATGGGTAATAGGATTGGAGGTCCGCGCATATCGTGTACGAAGTTCGCCCTTACCACCGCGCGCGACTTCGCAAAGCCAACATCTAGGGAATAACTTTGGCCAAAATGTTGACACACAACGGAAAAAAACCAGATTGGAAACACCCGCGTATTTCCTCTCGCACAGCTTACCCCTCCCGTGACTTTCAAAGTGCCACACTTGTATAGGTGATCCACTTCGTGCATGCTTCGGGCATGCAGGTCGGTCTTCGCCATTTCGATTCGCAGACGCTTGACTGGTTCGCCGGCGCGTTGCGCTCGGGCGACGCCACCCGTCACGGCC
>JAJEAY010000189.1 GCA_022824145.1 Rhodobacter sp.
TGCCAGCTATGCCGAATTCGGCATAGCTGGCACGCACGACGCTATCCAAAAACAGTTCTGTTCAGAGGTTCTGCCCTTCGCCGAATGACCGGGGCCAGGAACTGAGCGGAAATCGGAGATCACCGCCGAACAGGCGGGCAGATAATGGCGCAATTGCAAAGTGTCAAAAACCGCAAAACCGCAATCCGCCATATCGAAACTACACCCAACCGGACTCCAAAAAAATTCGGCTAAATCGGATTCGCGCTGGCATGCGGCCATTCCAACATTGCACAGAAAAAGGACAGTACAGAATCTGCTCCGGAAAATAACCGTGGCATAAACGAATTGGAAACTGATTCCGAAAATCAATAATCGTAAAATCACCACAACATGCTGTAAATAAATTGAAAACCTTCTCAGAAGCTTCTGGAACATCCCACAGCTTTCCTATGCGTCCTCAACAGCCTATAGCGTGACGCTGAACCGGACCGAGTTTGTGAAATGCCTGGAGGAAACCATGGCGCAATTCATCGTTGTCGGAAACGAAAAGGGTGGGGCCGGTAAGTCGACGGTGGCAATGCATGTGGCGATTGCGCTGGAGCGAATCGGCCATCGGGTCGGCGTGATCGACCTGGACGTCCGTCAGAAAACCCTGACGAGATATCTGGAAAACCGGCAGTCCTGCATCGCGAAACACGGAGTCGACCTTCCAACACCAAGGTTCTTTGATCTCCCACAGGTCACCGAACAGGATCTCGAAGCCGGAGAGGATCCTGATGACCGTAGGCTGGCCATGGCCGTGGACGCCCTCGAGAGCGATTCCGAATTTGTCCTGATTGATTGCCCAGGTTCACATACGCGGCTCAGTTACGGCGCTCACGCATTGGCCGACACACTGGTTACGCCGATGAACGATAGCTTCGTAGACTTCGATCTTCTCGCCCGAACCGACGGCGAAACCAATGAGGTTCTCGGTCCATCAGTCTATGCCGAGATGGTCTGGAACGCCCGTATGCTCCGGGCCAAGGCAGGTCACCGGCCTGCCGACTGGATCGTGGTCCGTAACCGGCTCGGCGTGCAGCAGATGATCAACCGAAGGAAAGTGAACGATGCGTTGCTCGAACTCTCCAAACGCATCGGATTCCGTCTCGCGCCGGGGTTCTCCGAACGAGTGACATTCCGCGAACTGTTTCCGCGTGGATTGACCCTTCTCGACCTCCAGGACGTCGGAACCCGGCGTTTCAGCATCTCAATGGTCGCAGCGAGGCAGGAGCTTCGCGACCTGATCACGGCCCTGAAACTTCCGGGTGTGGAAGTCAGCTTTTAGCTTTGCAGTAGCGCCCTCATCCCTCGTCAATCGATCCCGCGCTCTTCGAGAACGCCGCGCGCTACCCGGAAGCACTCCAGAGCCTGAGGCACCCCGCAGTAGATTCCCACCACGTGAATGACCGCGCGGATCTCTTCCTTAGTCACTCCGTTGTTCAGAGCGCCGTGACAGTGCGTCTCCCATTCCCGCATCTTGCCGAGCGCACCGATCATCGCGAGATTCATCATGCTTCGGGTCTTTGCATCGATAGCATCGTCGCCCCAGCCAAATCCCCAGCACCAAGCCGTCATCGCCTCCTGGAACGGCCGCGTGAAATCGTCAGCCGCAGCGAGATTCTTCTCTACATATTCATCACCAAGCGTCGACTGTCGCCGTTCAAGCCCAATTTCGAACATGTTGTCCATTATGATTCCCCGATCCTGATTGCCACATTCTTGGTCTGCACATAGTTCATCAGCGCCTCGCGCCCCTTCTCGCGGCCGTAACCCGACTTGCCGAAGCCGCCGAACGGGGTCTCAACGCCCCCTGCAAACCACTCGTTGACGAAAACCTGCCCGGCCCTGAGCGCCCGCGCCGCCCGAGTTGCTCTATCGAGGTCGCGCGTGAAAACGCCCGCTACCAATCCATATCGCGTTCCATTGGCAATGCGGATGGAATCCGCCTCGTCATTGAACCTCAACACACTGATAACAGGCCCAAAAATCTCTGTTTGGGCAATCGACATTCCAGGTTCGACGCCGCTCAGAACGGTGGGATCCATGAAGTGACCCGGAAGATTTGGCCTTCGACCGCCGGTAACCACTGCGACCCCTTCCCGTTCAGCCCCAGCCACCATGTCAACGGCCCGGTCACGCTGCTTCGCCGAAATCATCGGCCCCATGTTTGGTCCGAACTCGGTAAGTTCGAGTCCTGGACCAATAGAAAGGGATCTGGCTACACCGGCGATTCGGTCAACCAGTTCGTCATGAATACTCACATGCGCAACAACACGGCTCAGAGCTGAACATATCTGCCCGGCATTCACGAAAATTCCGCGCCTTACATCTGTCTCGAACGCTTCCAGATCTGCGTCGTCATGCACGATCGCCGCGGACTTGCCACCGAGTTCGAGCACGCAGGGCACCACTGTCCGGGAGGCGGCGGCGGCGATCTTCTGTCCAGTGGGAATCGAACCCGTGAAAACAATCTGGTTCACGTCCGGATGCGATGCCAGCGCAGCGCCAGCGTCCGGTCCGAGTCCCGTAAACACGTGCAGTGCACCTGTCGGCAGTCCGACCGCTTCGGCAGCCTGCGCGAAACAGCCTGACGCGCAAGGCGTCAGTTCGGAAGTCTTGACAACACATGCGTTTCCGGTCGCCAGCCCAGCGGCGATCGATCGTGCAGCGACCTCCAGCGGAAAATTCCAGGGAATGATCTGGGCGGAAACCCCATACGGTTCCAGTACCGTATAATCCAGATAGCTGGCGCCTAAGGGAATCGAACGGCCTTCGACGAGCGCGGCCTGATTGCCGTAATACTCGAAATACCGGCATGCGTTTACAACTTCGTTCCTTGCCTCCCAAAGCGGTTTTCCCTGCTCATGCGTGAGAGTCTCGGCAATCACGTCGGTGCGCTCTGCGATCCAGTGTCCCATTGCCTGGACGAGCCGCCCCCGCTCAATCGGACGCATCCGGGTCAACAAGCCGCGCGCATGGCAGGCCCGCGCCGAAGCTACGGCCATGGCAACGTCGCCCGCATCGGCGCAGGCATGCTCGTAAGCCGGTTCGCCTGTGGCAGGATCCTCAACAGCCAGACGGCCGGCGCCTCCGTCAATCCATTCACCGCCGATCCAGTTCTGCAGATAGCAGTTCATGACGTACCTCCCGGATAAATCCTGAAAGAATGGAGATGATCGAAATGCGGCTTCATCCGGCGATGGACCTGCCGGACACGGTCGGGCGCCGACTCGATTTCGACATAGCTTCGTTCCTGCCTGCGCAGCCCGGAAGAATGCGCGAGATTGCGGTGGAACGAGCCGCCATCCCACCAGCTATGCGCAGAAGGATCACCCCCAGGTTCCCATTTAAGGGCCTCCGCGATGAACGGAATTCCGACTGCATCGCAGAATGCGGCTGTCATTTCCGCCGGACTGTCCAGCAGGTCGTCGCTGTCAATCACAGGCGGAGGAGCACCGCCAAGCGCGTGGAGCAGGTCAAAGAGCGCCCGCTGTTCCGGGAACCCCACCTCTCCCTCGTGGAAATCCGGCCACTTGTCATGGATCGACATGATTGTCTTGGCCGGATCGCGGACCAGAAACGCATGGGTGAAGTGTGAGAGAAACCCGGGCGTCCACATGTGGCTGATATAATGCGGAAAATCCTTGATGAAGACAGGTCCGTTCGCTGCGCGGCGGCGCAGGTCATCCCACACACTTCCCAGAGTCAGACCAGGAGTGGTCCTGTCTCCCGGCTTCCAGCGATGCCAGAGCGGCGCCTCTCCCTGATACCATGCCTCTCCGAAGGGTTCATGTATGCACTCAAGGTCACCGCGCTGACGCATCATCCATTCGAATGCCGTCGATGTCGACCTGGGAACCGCCCACAATGCTATGATCTTATGCATGCAGGCCATCAAGCAGCTGCCCATGCCGCCCTTCGGGCACAAGGCCCAGAGATCTGAACACACGCCAGTAGAGCGCGATGTCGTGCCCAATAACTGGTTTGCCCAACTCAGCCTCAAGCTCTGCCGCCAAATGAAGCGGCCGCTGCGGCAACCCGCCAGAACCGCTTCGGAAATTGCACATTCCGTTGATCAGGTAAGCGTCAGCATCCGGTGCCTGTTCGGCCACGTACCGGAATGAATCGAGAGCCAGACTTCCGTCGAACACCCAACGATGTCCGTTGACCTCCTCCTGGGATGCAAACCAGCCCTGATCTCTGAAATTCCCGGCGTAAGCCACATTGAATCCGGCTTCGCGCAGGAATCCGACGGTTCCCATCCACCAATCGGGCCAATGATATGCAGCGTTCAGGGCCACCCTTTCGACGCCGAGATGCCGGAGCGCCTCAACCATTGCGTATCCTGCCATGTGGAAGGCCACGCCGTAGCGGTCGGACAGCCGTTCGCAATGGTCGCGGATTCCGTCGACACCCAACCCGCTCGCATGAACCCAGTTCGATCCAACCTGAGCGGCGACATCGACACCGTTGCGCGACATGCACTGGACGAAATCCTCCAGCATCCCAAAGTTTCGCTGCCGCTGGTCCAACCCGTGCCGGTAGTCGGGGACATGCAACATCCATCCATGCACGCCAACCGTGCGGGGCGCGATGCGAAGGAAATCCGTTGGCGCGGCGTCAAAATCGCACGGAGGGCAGGTAAAACCGACCTGATACGGAAAGAGCTTGTGCTCGGGACGCCATTCCTGCGGCATGGACATCGATCTATCGTTCCTTCTGTCCTGAACTGAATCGAACTGGCGCCCGACTCCCTCTGTTATGCTTTGACGGCAATGCCATTGACTGGCACGTACCCAGCACTATGCCTGCATTCAAGTCGGCATATCTCAATGAACTGCGAATCGGCGCGGGCGTCGAATGTCCTCGAACAATGAACGACGTGCCGTCGGCGATCTGTGCTATCGGCTCAGACATTCACTGCCTCGCGCATCCAGGACTGAAGCGTCTGGATTGAGTGTTCCGAATTCACCCCGCCACACGGATCCAGAACAAGGGGACCCGGACAATAGCCACGCGAGGAAAGCCCGCGCTGCACCGACTCGACCAAGTGTATGTCTTCTTCGACTGTCGTTCGGCGATCCTGTTCAGCGAGACATTTCACAGAGCTTACGTCTTCGCCTGTCCTTGCGTACCAGCCGCGCCGGACTCTCACCCGGTCCACGCCTTCAGGTCGCCAGTGATAGGTGTTCAGCACGTTGCCCGGATAGACCTGGAACGAAAACATCGGCCAGAGGTACCAGCTTGAATATTCGTCCGCATGCGGGACGGACGTGTCAATTCGATAGGCCATCCGGTCCAGATTCTGGCATTCTGTCCTGTGGCGCAGGCAGTGGCCCTGGGGCTGGATATCGTATGTTTCCGGTTTGACTACCCCGGTCGAAAAGGTCGGATGGTTCAGGGAACAGTGATAGCACTCGGAATAGTTCTCGACCGAGACCTTCCAGTTGCATCCTTCGTGAATCTCCACCCATTCTACAGGTTCCAGATCCGCATGATGCGGAACGAACGACTCAAGCTCAGCCCGCGCACCTGGATACCAAGTCTCCATCGGTTCAGCTTGAGGATCAAGATTGACAAAGACAAAGCCGAGAAACAGCTCGGTCCGCACCTCCGTCAGGCAGATGTCTGTACGGTCAAATCCGGGAACCGATCCGATGTTCGGGCCGGAGCGAAGCTCACCGGTCAGCTCGTAAGTCCAGGAATGGTAGGGACAGACAATAACGCGGGCCGTGCCCTCTCCCTTGACGAGCTGGTGCGCCCGGTGCTGGCAGACATTGTAGAAGGTCCGGCAGACGCCGTCCCGTCCCTTGACGCAGAACAGGCTCTCTCCTGCAATCTCAAAGACAAAGTAGTCGCCCGGCTTCCGCAGCCATGAAGAATGGCCGGCAAACTGCCACGTCCGCGCAAACAGACCCTGTGTCTCCTGCGCATAGATCTTCGGATCTGTGTAGTAATACGCCTCAAGCGAGTGAACCAGGCCGTCTTTCAATCCGAATCCTCCGTATAGATGCCAAGATCATGTCGCCGTGCATGGAACCTCTCGACACGCTGAACGACATCTGGACGCGCAGCGGCGACCACAAAACTCAGCAGCGTTTCCAGAACCGCGATCGTCGACACCGATGAAGGAAAAAACTGCGGAGTATCGACGGCAACGACGAACCGATGCTCTGATCCCCGAATCACGGGAGAAGCCGGTGAATCACTGATTCCAACCACTTGCACGCCCTGCAGCCGGGCGGCCTCCACCGCGGATGTCACCTCGATTCGATACGGACGGCAGGTGATCGCGATCAGCGCATCCTGCTCATCGGCACCTGCCAGATCGTCCAATGCGGAGGATCCCATCCGGGGAATTGCGTGAAAGCCATTCATTCCAGTGGAAGCCAGATAGCTGAAACTCCTCGCATTGGCGGAGTTCACCCCCACCCCGAGCGCGAACACCGTCCGTGCGGACCGAATCACCCCGGCGGCCTCCCTGAACCGCTCAACGGGAATGCCCGCGAATGTCTCTTCGATGTTCCGCAGGGCGCTCTCGACCATATCCGCATAGAGCGTTCCCATCTCTCCCTTGACCGCCTGTGCCTGAAGCCAGCGCGCTCGGTCGTGAAACGACACGGAGCCATCCCGAATGGCCACCCGAAACGGCTCGCGGAAATCCTCGTAACCCTCAAAGCCGATCGCCTGCGCCATGCGCACGAAAGTGCTCGGCTTCACCCGCGCGAACTCCGCGATTTCGCGGACAGTCGAAACACCTACTGCCTGCGGATTCTCCAGAACGAACCGCGCCGCTTTTCGCGCCTCCGGTGTCAGCGCATCCCATTCGCCACTGATGCGCTCAAGCACCGCACCTGAAACATCTGGTTCATTCATGGTTGATTGTGGTACATATGTTCAATTACGTTGTCCATAGAGTTTCGGCCTGAAGGAAACAGGCAATGCCAGATCTTCCTAGCCATGCGCGCGTGGTCATCATCGGCGGCGGTATCATGGGCTGCGGCGTGGCCTACCATCTGGCCAAGGAAGGCTGGAACGATGTGGCATTGCTCGAAAAAGCGGAACTCACCAGCGGTTCCACCTGGCATGCCGCCGGACAGATCACCCATTCAACGTCAAGCTTCGCGCTCGGAAAATGCGTTGACTACAACATCGGCCTCTACTCCGGCGTTCTGGAAGCGGAGACCGGCCATGCCGTCACCTGGCACGGCTGTGGCAGCCTTCGGATCGCTTATACCGAAGATGAAATGGACTGGCTTCGGCACACGCTGTCAGTAGGCCGGGCACTGAACTTCCGGATCGAACTTGTCAGTCCCGAGCGGGTCCGCGAACTGCATCCATTCTACAACCTGGACGGAGTGCTCGGTGCACTGCATACACCCGATGACGGACATGTTGACCCTTCCGGCGTCACCCAGGCGCTTGCCGCCGGAGCTCGAGCGGCCGGCGCGACGGTCCGCCGCCGCTGCCGGGCCATAGGAATCTCCCGGACCAGGAACGGCGAATGGACAGTCGAGACCGAATCAGGGCCCATCACCTGCGAACACATGGTCAACGCAGGCGGTACTTACGCCCGCCAGATCGGTGACTGGACTGGCCTGCTGCTGCCGATGACGTCCATGACCCATCATTATTTCGTCACCGGACCGGTGCCGGAATTTCAGGATCTTGACAGCGAACTGCCTGTCATCCGTGACGACAGGCTGGTCTCTGGATACATCCGGATGGAACAGAAAAAAGGCCTGATCGGCATATACGAAAAGACCGACCCCAACACGGTCTGGGAAGATGGCTGCCCCTGGGAGGCTGAGAACGAGCTGTTTGCCCCCGATTATGACCGCATCATGCCGTGGCTCCAGAATGCGCTTGAACGCATGCCCGCGTTCACAGACCTCGGAATTTCCCGTGAGGTCCACGGAGCGATCAGCCATCCGCCGGACGGAAACCCCCTCGTTGGCCCTGCCCCCGGCGCACGGAATTACTGGTGCGCGTGCGGCACCCAGATCGGAATCGGCTGGGGGCCCGGCCTGACCCGTGAACTGGCGCGCTGGATGGTTCACGGCTCCGCCGACATCTCCATGCGTGAATTTGACCCTCGCCGTTTCGGTCCCTATGCGGACAGGGAGTGGCAGGTCACAAAGGCGAAGGAGGATTACTGCCTTCGCCACGAAATCCCTTTCCCGCATTTCAACCGTCTGGCCGGACGGCCGGTCAAGACATCGTCCCTTTACAGAACCCTGGCAGCTCGGGGAGCGGTTCATGAAGAGATTTTCGGATGGGAACGGCCCCGCTGGTTCGCAGGTCCGGAAGGCGAAGCCAAGGACATCTACAGCTTCAGGCGCAGCGCCCTCGACGGGATCATTGCCGCTGAGGTAAACTCGGTACGCACCGCCGCCGGGATCATGGACATTTCATCATTTGCAAAGATCGAGGTGAGCGGGACCGACGCCCACGCCTTTCTGGACAGCCTCGTGCCAAACCGCACTCCGGTAAAGGACGGCGGTGTCATTCTCGCCCACTTCCTAAACAGACGGGGGCGCATCGAAGCTGAGGCAACAATCGTAAGGCTGTCCGAAAACCGGTTCTACATCACCTGCGCAGCCTTCTTTGAGCAGCGGGTGCTGGACCATCTGGCCTGGCACGCGGGCCTGGCCACGGTCAAAATTCGCTGCCTGTCGCAGCAATGGGAAGCCATTGCGCTGCAGGGCCCGCTTTCCCGCGGGATTCTCGGCCGGTGCACAGACGCCTGTCTCGACAACGACGGCTTTCCGTGGCTTTCCGCCCGGTCGATCAATGTCGCCGACCGTCCCGCACTCGCCATCCGCATGTCGTATTCCGGAGAGCTTGGCTGGGAAATCCATGCTCCAAAGGAGCACATGCTGCCGATCCATGACGCGCTGCGGGAATCGGGTGCGGCTTGCGGCCTGCGCGATTACGGATCCTTCGCCATGAACGCCATGCGCATGGAAAAAATGTACAAAGGCGCCGGAGAGCTCACGAACGAAGTCACCATGCCCGAAGCAGGCATGATGCGGTTCGTCCGGCTCGCCAAGGAGTTTCTGGGCAAACCGGAAACCGAGGCAAGCCTTGCTTCGCGGCTTCCCTGGGTCTGTGCCTATCTGGAAATCGAACCGGATGCCCTGGCTGACGGCCACGGCGGCGAGGCGGTTCTGCTGAACGGCGAAGTCGTCGGTTCCACCAGTTCCGTAGCGTTTGGTCCCACAGTGGATAAAGTCCTCGCATTTGCCTATGTCAAACCACTCGCCGCAGTTCCCGGAACACAGCTGGAGGTCATCATCCAAGGTCAACCGCGCTCCGCGCGAGTCCTTTGCGAACCCGCTTACGACCCCCAAAGCGTACGTCCCCGAGCGGACACCGAATATACAGCGGCCGCATGATCCCGGCCGACTCAGTCCAGCCCAAGCGCCTTCGCAGGAAGCGCAGGAAACCGGATCGACGGGCAACTCACGTCCGCTTCGCAGCACATCGGCGGCCATCCAATGGAGAGCAGGCATGATTCCAGAAACCATGAACGCGGTCATCCTTACAGGTCATGGCGGACCCGACAGGCTTGAGTTCCGTGAGCACTGGCCGACACCGCGGCCGGGCCAAGGAGAAGTCCTGATCAAGGTTGGCGCCTGCGGCCTGAACAACACCGACATCAATACCCGCTCCGGCTGGTACTCAAAGGAAGTGACCGAGGCCACGACCGGCGACGCATATCCCGGAGTCAGTGGTGACGGAACCTGGGGTGGGGACGGCATCACGTTTCCCCGCATACAGGGAGCGGATGTCTGTGGAACCGTGGCGGAACTGGGTGAAGGCGTTGACACCGGCCTGCTCGGAAAGCGGGTCATCACTGACAATTGGCTGCGGGACTGGTCAAATCCGATGGACCGCAACAGAACTGGATATTTCGGAAGCGAGGCCGATGGCGGCTACGCGCAGTACGCCCGGATCGATGCCCGAAACGTCGGCGTAGTCAGTTCGGATCTGAGTGACGCCGAACTCGCCACGTTCTCATGCAGCTACACGACCGCCGAAGGCATGCTGTCCCGCGCCCGGGTGAAGGAGGGGGACCATGTTCTTATCACGGGCGCATCGGGTGGCGTCGGCTCGGCATTGATCCAGCTTGCCAACCGACGGGGTGCGGTCACGATCGCTCTGGCATCCACCGCCAAACATCCCGAAGTCGCGAAGCTGCGTCCGGATCACCTGCTCGAGCGCAGACCCGGGAATCTCGCGGAAATCCTTCGGGGCGCCACCGGTAGGGAAACGGTCGATGTCGTCGCGGACATTGCGGGTGGTTCGGCCTTCCCCGCCCTTCTTGACTGCATCGCGCGCGGCGGTCGTTACACCTGCTCCGGCGCGATCGCTGGCCCGATCGTCGAGCTAGACCTTCGCACCTTCTATCTAAATGATCTAACGCTGACCGGATCCACCGTGGTAGAGCCTCACATCTTCAAAGATCTCATCAACTATATCGAGCGAGGGGAAGTCAGGCCGATCCTCGCAGCCACCTATCCGCTCCGCGAAATCAACAAGGCCCAGAAAGCGTTCGTTGACAAGAAGCATACCGGAAATATCGCGGTGATACCATGATCGCAGGTTCATCCAGGACGGGATCCGGTCATCGGACGCCCCGTCCGACGCCGTCTGCCCCAATCCTGAAGCCTGTTCCGGCTGCCGGATCGACCTGATGAAGATAACAGGGATCACAATCTATAGAACATGCCTGCCTTATGTCGGCGGCTCCTATGGCTGGGGGCGGGGCAACAGAATCGAGAACGCCGTCGCCACGGTTGTCGTGATCGATACCGACGCAGGACTGCAGGGCTGCGGCGAATTCACCCCCTGCGGCGAAAACTACATGGTCGCCCATTCCGCAGGCGTCGAGGCGACGGCACGACTTCTCGCCCCTGCACTCATCGGTGAAGATCCACGCCAGACCGCGCGCATCGAGTGGATCATGGACACAGTTGTCCAAGGTCATGGCTATGCCAAGGCTCCAATTGACGCCGCCTGCTGGGACATTCTCGGAAAGAGCCTGGGGGCTCCGGTCTGGCTTCTGCTTGGAGGAAGGCTGACCGACGGTGCTCCGTTGTACCGTGTCGCGCCTCACGGAAGCCGCGAGGAAACGCTTCAGGAAATGGAGCGGCACCGCGCGGCCGGTTACCGCCAGTTCCAGATTAAGGTCGGCGCTGACTGGGCCCTCGACATCGATCGAATCCGCGCCACGGTTTCCCTGCTTAAGGCAGGTGAACGGGCTCTGGCCGACGCCAACCAGGGCTGGCATGTGGACGAGGCGGTCAGGGTGGCAAGAGCCACGCGGGATCTCGACTACGTGCTCGAACAGCCCTGCAAGACCTACGCGGAGTGCCAGCAGGTCCGGCGACGCACCGACCTGCCCATGAAGCTCGATGAATGCATAACCGGCATCCGCACCGCGCAGCAGGTCGTTCAGGACCGCGGCGCGGAAATCTGCTGCCTGAAGATCTCGAACCTTGGCGGGTTATCCAAGGCCCGCCGTGTCCGCGACTATCTGGTTGAGAACCGCATTCCCGTCGTTGCGGAGGACACCTGGGGTGGCGAGATCGCGACCGCCACCCTTGCGCACTTCGCTGCCTCCACTCCAGAGGACTTTCTGGTGAACACGACCGATCTTCACAATTACAACACTCGCTCCACTGGCTTGCCCGGCCCGCATGTCGAGGATGGCAGGCTGTTTGCGCCCGACACTCCCGGACTTGGCGTAAGCCCGGATTTCCGAAGCCTTGGCGAACCGGTTGCGGTCCATGGTTGAGACCGTCCTCCAACGTAAGCCGCGGAACTGCGTTTCAGTCGGGTTCCTCACCGCGCCAAAACGGAAGCGCCGCTGTTTCTGGAGGTCACGATGAGAATCACCGGAATTTCCGTGTTCAGGAAAGACCTGCGGCTTGAGCATCCATACCGGCTGTCAGGCGGACGGCTTGAATTCGCGGTGCTTGATGCAACGTTCGTCCGCATCGACACTGACGAGGGTCTGGTCGGCTGGGGCGAAGGCACGCCTTGGGGCCATACCTACGTTCCGGCCCACGGCCCCGGAATCCGGGCTGGAATCGAAACCGTTGCATCTTTTGTCCTTGGCCTTGATCCCAGAAGAACACTTGACGTTGAGCGTGCGATGGACCTCGCGCTTCCGGGTCACCTATACGCAAAATCCTCCATCGACATGGCCTGCTGGGACATAGCCGCCCAAGCGGCTGGCATGCCAATCGCTGACCTCATGGGCGGAGGCAGCCGCAATCCAGCGCCGATCGCAAGCTCCATAGGCACCACAACGATCGGGGAAACCAGGAAAGTCATGGACCGTTACCGCGCCCGCGGCTACGCAGCGCATTCAGTCAAGATCGGAGACGACCCCGCCAAGGATATCGAACGCATTCGCGATGTCGAGGCACACCGGCCTCCCGGTGAACGCATCCTCTATGACGTAAATCGCGCATGGTCCCGTCAGCAGGCACTACGGGTCATGAAGGCAACCGAGGATCTAGGCGTCATGTTCGAGCAGCCCTGCGAGACTCTCGACGACATTGCCGCCATCCGGACTCTGCATGCCGCCCCAGTCAGCATCGACGAAAGTCTGGTAACGCTCCAGGACGCTGCACGCGCCGCACGCGAAGGGTTGGCGGAAGTGTTCGGAATCAAGCTCAATCGTGTCGGTGGCCTGACCAAAGCCGCGAGGATGCGTGACATTGCGCTCGCCCACGGTATCGACATGTACATAATGGCGACCGGTGGCTCTGTTCTTGCCGACACGGAGGCCCTGCATCTTGCCGCCACAGTTCCCGACCGCAATCTGCTCGGAGTCTGGTCCTGTCAGGACATGCTCATCGAGGACGTCGCCGAAGGGCGCGGTCCACGCAATATGGACGGTCATCTGCAGCTCACCGAGACTCCAGGTCTCGGTGTGGCGCCAGATGCGGCCGCCCTTGGCCTGCCGGTAGCCACCTATGGCTGAGCGACAGCTTCGGACAGCCGATACCGCGTATCGGACGGGCGCCCATGCGATTCCGGACGTCCATATCGAGATCACCCCGCACTGCAGGCGTCCGGAGAACAAGTCGGATTCGAGTCATGAGGATTGAACGCATCCGCCTATGGCAGGTGCCGCTTACCAGCCGGGCGACCTACTATATGGCCGACGGAAAGACCGCGGATAGCGTTGAATCAGTTGTCCTCGCCCTGGACACTGATTCCGGACTCACGGGTTGGGGAGAAGTCTGCCCGCTTCCCCACTACCTTCCTGCGTATTCCCGCGGAGTTGCTCCTGCGATCGCGGAGATGGCCCCGCTGGTCATCGGCGCCGATCCGATCGGGCCCGAGGCGTTGATGTGCCAGATCGATGCCTTTCTCCAAGGCCATCCTTACGCCAAATCTCCCATCGACATCGCACTTTGGGATCTCACGGCCCAAGCCGCAGATCTTCCCCTTCACGCCCTGCTTGGTGGCCAGCGACAACCAACGCTGCCTCTCTATCACTCCATCACGTGCGTTGCGCCAGACGAAATGGCTCGCATCGCCAGCGAAACCCAAGGTGCCGGAATTGCGCAGTTCCAAGTCAAGCTGGGGGCCGACGGAAACTGGGAAACGGATGTGGAACGACTTACGAAAGTACGCGAAACGGTTGGCCACGGCCCTCTTGTCTACGGAGACTGGAACTGCGGCGCCACCCGTCTGGAGGCAACCCGCGTGGCACGGGCCGTGCGGCATCTGGACGTGATGCTTGAACAGCCGTGCTCGACGCTTGCCGACTGCGCCGCTGTCCGGGCCTCCGCGGGACTTCCGATGAAGATTGACGAACTCGCCCATGACATGCCGACGCTCCTCGAGTCGCACCGTCTTGGCGTCCTCGATGCGGTCGCGCTGAAACTCTCCAAATTCGGTGGCCTGTCCAGGCTTCGCGCCGCCCGCGATCTTTGCCAGCATCTCGGTGTCAGCATGTGCATCGAGTGTACCTGGGGATCCGACATCGTTACCGCTGCGGCCCTCCACCTCGCCGCAGCAACCGACCCGCGACACCTTCTCAACACCTGCGACCTATCCGGCTATGTCGCGCCCCGCCTCGCTCCTGATGCACCAACCCGCCGGAACGGCCGAATTGCACCGCCCGAGGGCGCGGGCCTTGGTGTAGCTCCGGATATAGACCTTCTCGGCGAACCGGATATTGTCCACGAGTGATTTCTCCCACGCCAGTGGCGTGGTTCGGCAAAAACGGCGTGGGAACTGAAACGGCAACGGAAGGTGCGGACATCCGTCAGAGGACAGCAAATGGGAAAGGCCAGTCAATGCAGAGAACCCGAACCCAGAATGAATGGATCGATCGCGCAGTTGAGGTATTGCCTGCCGGAGGATTCGGAAATTTCGATCCGAACATCGTCATTCGCGACGGCGAAGGCTCCCGGGTCCGGGATGAAAACGGCAGGGAGTACGTCGACTACCTGATCGGCTCAGGACCGATGCTCCTCGGTCACAGCCACCCCGAAGTGCTCGAAGCGGTTCTGGAACAGCTGCCCAAAGGGCAGACCTTCTTCGCCAGCAATGCCGCTGGCATCGAACTGGCGGAAGAAATCGTCAGAGCCGTTCCCTGTGTCGAGCAGGTTCGATTCCTTTCATCAGGCAGCGAAGCGGACATGTACGCCATGCGCCTCGCCCGCGCGGTAACCGGCCGAAGCAGAATCCTGAAATTCGAAGGCGGATATCACGGCATGTCAGCCGAGGCACAGATGTCGCTCGCACCGACACGGCTCGTCAACTTTCCGGAAGCCGTACCTGACAGCGCTGGCATCCCGGACTCCCTGCGCGCCGAAATGCTGGTCGCCCCGTTCAACGACATCGAGTCGGTAAGGTCGATGGTTGCGGAATACGGCGGTGAAATCGCTGCTGTCATTGTGGAGCCCCTGCAGCGAATCGTTCCGCCGCTTCCAGGATTCCTTGAAGCCTTGCGGGAGGAATGCACCAAGGCTGGCATCCTGCTCATTTTCGACGAGATCGTCACCGGTTTCCGCCTGGCCTATGGAGGCGCCCAGGAATTCTATGGCGTGGTTCCCGACATATGCACGCTCGGCAAGATCATCGGCGGCGGATTCCCGCTCGCCGCAATCGGCGCGTCAAAGGACATCATGAAGCTGTTCGACAGATCCCAAGCCAATGAGACAAGGTGGCTGATGCAGGTCGGCACGCTTTCCGGGAACCCGGTCGCCGCGGCCGCCGGACTGAAGACGCTTGAGATCCTGCGCCGTAACGGACAATATGATCGGCTCCGTCAGATTGGCGCAGCCGTTCAGGACAGAATTGCCGCCCGGCTGGGTACGGCTGGGGTTACCCATCAGACAGTCGGCGACGCGACATTGTTCGATGTGGTCTTCATTGATCGGCCGCCAAGAAACTACAGGGATGTATTAAAGGCGGACGCGAACAGAACTTCGGCGTTCAACGCCGTCCTGCGCAAAAACAGCGTGCTCAGGCCGCCGGGAAAATTCTATCCGTCCCTGAGCCTGACCGAATCAGACCTGCAGTTGACCGAAGACGGCGTTGCCGCCGCTGCTGAGGCAATAACCTGACGTTTCCCACGCTGCAAACTGGCCGGGCGCGGGAACCGGTCGCCTAGAAGTGCAGCGAAATGTCGTGGTGAACCGCGTTGCAGCCAGCGACATACACCGCCTGTTCGCGGCTGAGCCTCTCCTGCTGACGCGATCCGACTGTCTCGGAAATCGCAGTCAGATAGGCATGAACGCCGTCCCTTAACTCACCTTCTGCCGCACGTCGCCAGTCGACCTGAGCACGGTATTCATCAATTGCCCGCAGCCATTCCTCCATGGCCTTGCCTCGGTCTTCCCTGCCGTCACGCAGAGACCGCTTTGCCTTGGACAGGGCCGAGCGAACGTCATTTGAGCCGGGTATTGCGGCGAAGGATTTTGCCGTCCCGTCAACCGCGTCTTCAGCTGCCTGCCGCTCGCCGCCGGCAATCACATCCTCAAGTGCTGAAAGCCTGCCTTCCAGTCCGAAGAATGCCTCGTTCGCGTCGATAACCTTCAGAAACTCCGCTACGGCTTCGTGAGCGCCGTCGGCTGAGCGGCGATAGGTACTGCGTGCCTTGTCTTCTGCCGCGACCAGGGCGCTGAACTGGGTATAGACATCGTTCCAGGCATCCGGGACGCCCTCCGCGACCGCATCCCTTTCGTGCAGAAGCTCTTCAGCCTGCTTCTCGAGCGACGCGCGCCGGTCTGCGTCAGTTTCAGTGGAAAGATACCCAGCCCGTCTCGTGAGCTCTTCGGCTTCCCTTTCAAGCTTGCGGATCCGCCTTTCCAGATCCCGAACAAGGCTCAGCTGCGGGCGATACTCCGGCGTGGCTTCCTCGACTGCGGCATTCGCCGCAAAAATGCCGTCAAGCTGCATGAGCGCCGAATCCGCGCTGTCGAACGCGCCTTCCAGATCCCTGGCCATTCCCGAGGGCAGTGCCGACAGATCCAAGGTACGAGCCTGTGCGACCGCCGCGCTCACCTGATCCCGATCGCTCTCAAGCCTGATCCGCACGTATTCCTCGAGGCACAGCTGCAGCTTCGGGTTTCGCGGCGGCGGCGCGGTTTCACCAAGAAGAGAGGCCCGGTTAGGCAGGTAATTCACCAACTGCGGATAGTAGCCGACAATCCCAAGCGCCAAAAGCTGGAGGCAAATGAACGCAATGACGCCTTTGTAGATCTGCACGGTTTTCACAACCGCAGGCGCCACACCTCGCAGATAGAACAGCGCGAAGCCGAACGGCGGAGTCAGGAACGACGTCTGGATGTTCAGGCCGATCATCACCCCAAGCCAGACCGCGGTAATGTTGGCCTGCGGATCCGCGAGAAGGATCGGCGCGACGATGGGCACTACGACCACGGCAATCTCGATGAAATCGAGGAAGAACCCGAGGACAAAAATCACAGCCATCACGATGACAAACTGGGCCCAGAATCCGCCGGGGAGCGAAGTCAGGAACTCCTTGACCAGTTCTTCGCCGCCAAACGCACGGAACGCGGCCGTCAGCATGGCGGCGCCGAGGAGAATGATGAACACAAGCGACGTGGTTTTTGCGGTTTCCACCATCACCTCTCGCAGCGTATCATCGATGAGCAGCACACGAATTCCCGACCAGATCAGGCCGCCCAGCACCAGACCGGTCCCGATTCCGCCCAGCCACAGGCCAATGGGATCACTGCCAAGCGCCATGACGGACTTGACATTCATATTGTAGTTGCCAAGCGCGTAGGCGATGACGGCCAGACCGACGAGTGCCATGATCGCCGGGTAGAAGGTCGTCCGCCCCGACTGGACCAGCCGGTAACCGGCCATGATGAGTGCCCCGGCAGCGCCGATGGCACCTGCCTGGTTCACTGTCGCGATGCCGGAAATGATGGAGCCAAGCACCAGAAAAATAAGCGTCAGCGGCGGGACGACCGAAAGAAAGACATTCCCCCAGAAACGGGCATCCAGCGCTCCGTCGTAGGGGACGGGCGGAGCGAATTTCGGACGAATCAGCGCCAGTGCTAGAATGAACAGCATGTAGAGCAGAACAAGGACTATTCCGGGAACGAAAGCGCCGAGAAACATCTCGCCCGCGCTGGTCGAGGTAACATCGAATATCGATGGCATGGTCAGCTCGCCGGTCGCCTCTTTGTGCAGCGCCTTTCGGGCCGTGGAGGCTTGGTCGGCCGCGCCCGCCAGTTGGTCGGCGAGAATGATCAGCACGATAGACGGCGGAATGATCTGTCCCAGAGTTCCCGAAGCGGCGATTGTTCCGGTCGCGAGTGACGGTGAATACTTGTTCCTCAGCATTGCGGGAAGCGAAATCAGGCCCATTGCGACGACCGTAGCGCCCACGATGCCCGTGGTGGCGGCGAGCAACGCACCCACGAACACGACGGAGATGCCAAGGCCACCTGGAACCGGCCCGAACAGCCGGGCCATGGTCACCAGCAGGTCTTCGGCGATTTTCGACCGCTGCAGCATGATTCCCATGAAAATGAACAGCGGAATCGCAATCAGCGTATCGCGCTCAACCTCCCAATAGACTCCCCTGAGATTCGTGACCCCAGCTGTCAGCCATTCCGACGGACCGCCTGAATGAAAGAAGGCATCGGCGTTGCCGCCTGCAAAGAGGTATCCTGAGACCGCGGCAAGAACGATCGAAATGATGGCGGCGCCCGGAAGCGCAAAAGCAACGGGAAAACCCGACCCCAGCGCAGCAGCCATTGTGATGATCAGGATGGCGAGAAAGAAGAGTTCCATCGCGTCGCCTCAATGCCCTGCCGGCTCGTGTTCCACGTGCCCGGGCTCCAGCCGCGCGTCCGCGACAGCTTCAAACAGATAGCTGACAAACTGGATCAGCATGGTGATCGCGAAAATGCCAAGGAATGCAGCCATCTGGTATTTGATGAACATTCCGGCAGTGCCTGTCTGGCTGACCTCGAAATTCGCGACCGGCGAATTCAGGATGGCTTGCTTGCTGCCCATTCCGATCAGGATCACGGCCCAACAGGTGGACATTCCCAACAGGATCGCCCCGACGGCATTGACCCGGCCTTTTCTCCGCGTGCCGAGACCGGCATAGAGCACGTCTACCCGCACATGGCCTTCATGCAACAGCGTATAGGCAGACGAGAAAAGGAACAGCGCAGCATACCAGTAGCGCACCAGATCGCCCATCAACGCCTGTTCGTATGAAAACACAAAACGCGAAAAGACGATCAGGAGTTCGGCGATGACGATCAGCAGCGCCAGCCAGATGAATCCAAGCGAACGGGAGAACAGCGCTACAGCAAAGCCGAGTACCGTAAGCGGGAAATGGATGGCGGGACCGATGAAGCGCGACCTGAGCAGTTCCTGCCCGAGTTCATCCCCGAAAACAACGGTCAGCAGGCCCTCAACCCGAATGAACGCGATAGCCGCATCGGCGATTCCGGTGAAAAGCACGGCGAAGTAGCATCCTCGGATCAGGTATGCGTTGAAATCGCTGATTCTCCGTGCTTCATAGCGCAGCGCCCGGTCTGGCGTACGCAGAACGAACATTGCCGATGCCGCGATAAAGACCGCATACACCAGCACCAGCATCCAGGCCCGGGGATCTTCCCCGAAAAGATTCCCCAGCGACGGAAATCCGAAACCGACGATCAGAATGTTGTTTAAAAAGAAACTTGCCAGCAAAGCCAGCATGATCCAGCCGAACATCCGCACGAGCGGTGCCGGACGCCCAAACGGAGACAGGTCCGCTAGGTCGGATGCTTGGCTCATCGCAATCCCCTGGCTATGGCATGAAATTCCGACGTTCCGCTCCGCGCAGGTGCAGACCGCGGCATTTCAAAACGGAAGCCGGCCATTTCGGCCGACTTCCTTGATAGCTGGCTGCGCATCTGGCGCAATGGAGTCCTATGCGATGCCCAGGATTCGGTTGCGCTGGTTGGAGAACTCGATTTCCGCAGCAGCGCGCCAGGCACCGATCTCCTTCAAGCCAGCCTGGAAGGCGTCGTTGATTTCGGCGGCCAGAGCCGAGTGGTCGCGGGTTTCCTCGAACACTTCCTCAGCGGCGTCGCCAAAGGCGTCCCAGACGTCCTCGTTGAATGCGCGAACTTCGACGCCGTGGTCGTTCACGAGACGTGCGAGATATTCACCGTTGAGCGCACCGGCTTCCTCCGGCTGCGCAGCATGCTCTTCGTAGCAGCAGGCCGTGATGACGTCCTGTTCGTACTTTGACAGACTGCCCCACCAAGACGCGTTCATTCCAAACGCAAGGCCTCCGCCCGGCTCGTGCATGCCGGCGGTGTAGTAGAATTTGGCGGCTTCATAGAACTTCATGAAGTAGTCATTGTAGGGCCCGACCCATTCGGTTGCCTCTACGGCCCCTGACACGAGGTTTTCGTAGATCTGACCGCCGGGCAGTGACACCGTTGACACGCCGAGCTTTGACATCACGGTGCCGCCAAGGCCCGGGATACGCATTTTGAGACCCTGGAGATCGTCCGGGCTGATGATTTCCTTATTGAACCATCCTCCCGCCTGAGCGCCGGTTGCGCCGCAGGCCAGTGCCTTCAGGCCGAAGTCGCCGGACAGCTTGTCCCAGAGGTCCTGGCCACCCTTGAACTTGATCCACGAATTCCACTCAGGCGTAGTCATTCCAAAGGGCACGGACGTGAAGTAGGCGAAGCCTGGATGCTTGCCGATCCAGTAGTAGTCGGCGGCGACGTAGGCTTGGCTGTTCCCGCTGGCCACTTCGTCAAAGACGTCGAATGCGCCCACGCGTTCGCCAGCGGCGAAATATTCGGTCTGGATCGCACCATTTGACACTTCGACGATTCGCTGGGCAAGCCGCTGCGCCGAAAGGCCAAGGCCGGGGAAGTCACGTGGCCATGTCGAGACGATTGTCAGTGTTGTCGCGTTCTGGGCGTTGACCATTGGCGCGGCGAGCGCCGCGCCGGTGACGCCCAGCGCTGCAGATTTCAGAAAGTTTCGGCGTTCCATTCGGTTTTTCCTTCCCTTGAGTTTACCGTCAGCGATCTTGCCGGAGACTCTGCCGCCCAAAAACCGGATGCGCCGAGCGTCTCCGCTTTGCGTAAACTAGAGAACTTGCAGGGGAATGCAACCGCTTTTGCTCGACCGCCAGCAGTTCCCGGTAGGCTGCCCGTCGGCCTGCCGGACAGCCGGTTCGGGCGGTCGGCACGGCCGGTCCATTCCGGCTGCGCACGGCTGAAGGCCGGGCGGCTGCCCGTTTTCCGGAAATTCGGCGAAGGGCGGGAGCGGGCGGTTCGAGCCTGGCGGGAGCGGTTACGGCCCGCCGGCGAGCATGTCGGCGAGTTCCGGCTTCTTCATGTCCTCCGACATGGCGAGATAGAGGGTCCGCCAGTCCGGGATGCCGAA
>JAJEAY010000288.1 GCA_022824145.1 Rhodobacter sp.
TTGGCACGGGCAATTTCCACGTATGTCATTGACAGTGAACGGGAATTTCCCCGTTGAGGGGTTCCGGACCTGGATTTCCGTTCCCATAGGATCCGCGCGAAGTTTTTTCCGGACGGCCCTTGACTTTATAGCGAACCGCCAGTTTCCGGATCCCGGAATGTTCCCATAACGGGTGGCCGCCATGGCGTTCGGCATCGAGTCCGTTCCCGACCGGCCGGAAAGTCCCCGTCCTCCTGCGCGGGGACTGGCGGAAGGGCCGCAGGATCCGGAAGAGGGCCGCCAGCCCGCTGAACAGGCTGTGCCTTCCCGGCCATGCCGGCGGCGTGGCGGCCGCCGTCACTTCGCCGGCCCGGCCCGGAATGTTCCCATAAGGCCGCCAGCCTGACGGCCGCCGTCCGGACGGAAAGGCTCCTGAAAATCAATGCACTGGACCCGGAACCCGTTGCCGGTTCCCTGCCAAGTTCCGACTAAACCGGCCGGGAGTGTTCCGCCCGTGCAAGGGAGGGCCATTCCGGGGCGACTGGCGGCAATTCCCGTCTGTTGGCCAGGCTTGCGAGCGCCAATGTGGTTGGCCAGGTTCCCTCCGACATCGCTCGACCGGCGGCTGGACGTGGCTTTCGCGGGCACGAGAACAGAATGCGTGGCATCTCCGGTGCCGACTGGATGCGATCCAGCGGCTGTAACTCCGCAGCGGCGAGATTCTGGCCGCACACGCCTTGCCAGCCTGCATCGGATGAATCCGCCTTTGCGTGCGCGGAATATCAACGGTCGCGTCGCCATCTCATCCACAGTCATGCTGCAACACGCGCAACCGTGTCTGAACGCGGGAATGCTGGCTTTTTACTGCGTTTGATCATGGTCCCCAGTTCCCTCAGTCCGATCCCCTTCCAGCAACGCGTCCAAACGCATTCCGCGGCTGTTTCTGAACCCGTCCGGGACGCCGAGAACTCAACCGACATGCCGCGTACCGTGTAGCCCCAGCTGCAAGCGAATCACTTCAGGATGCCAGTCCGCTCCACATCCCCGATAAGCCACTGAATTGTCCTCAATGGACAAAAAAGAATGAAAGTATCGTAATTTTGCATCCATTTCTGCATGGAGAAAAGACAAAAAAATAAATTTTATCAGTATTTTATATATGTCTTGCTCGAATCCATCACATTGCTCTCTTGACAAGATTTTAGTAAAATATAATAAACTTACAAAACAGCCTTCAGATGAACACCATTGAGAGAGGAGGAGAAGATGAACTTCAGAATCTGGTTGCGCTCGACGATTGCCCTAGGGGCATTCACCACGCTTGTTGGTGCGGCTTTCGCGGCCGGGACGCTGCGCTACGCGACCGTCGGCGAGCCGCCAACGCTTGACCAGCACGTTGTCACTTCCGATTTGTCGACGACGATTGCCCATCACATGTTCGAGGGGCTCTACACGTTCGACGCCTCGAATTCCCCGGTTGGCCTGCTCGCCACTGGCGAGGCGGTCTCGGATGACGGGAAGACGATCACGGTCACGCTCCGAGAGGGCGTGAAGTTCCACAACGGACAGGACATGACATCAGCAGATGTCGTCGCGTCGCTGAACCGATGGGGCGAATTCGGATCCCGGGGCGGGCTCCTGTTCGCGAATGTCGAAAGCGTGACGGCGGCAGGAGATCACGCGGTCACGATCAGGCTTGCCCAACCCTTCGGCCCCTGGAAAAACCTGCTGGCGTTCATCAACGGCGGGCCTGCGATCTACCCGGCGTCTGTGGTGGAAGGTGCTGGCAAGGAGCCAATCGCGCCGGACAGCTACATCGGCACAGGGCCCTACAGATTCGGCGAGTGGGAACCGAACCGCCATGTGGAACTGGTAAGGTTCGACGGATATGTTTCGCCCGACGGCGAAGCCGATGGCTACGGTGGTGCGCGCGTCGCCGAGTTCGACACGCTGCGATTCATCCCGGTGCCTGACGTCGGGACGCGCGTGGCGGGCCTGAAGGCAGGCGATTATGACTACGCCGAAAGCATTCCCGGCGATCTTTACGCCGACCTCGAGGCTGATCCCTCGGTCGTCACGATACTGAATGGCGGGCCGATTTTCGGTCTGGTGTTCATGAATTCCAAGGACGGCCCGCTTCAGGAGAACTTCGGACTGCGGCGCGCGATCCAGACAGCGCTGGACAAGGTGCCCGCGCTGCACGTGGCAATTGGCCCGGAGGGACTGTGGCGTGCGAACGGCTCGTTCCTGCCTGAGGGCAACGTGTGGTTCACGGATGCCGGCACCGAGCACTACAGCATGGGTGACGTGAACGCCGCACGCGCCATGGCCGAAGAAGCCGGGTACAGTGGCGCGCCGATCAAGTTCATGGTTTCGACGAACTACCCGTTCCACTACGACACCGCGATCGTCTACACGAGGCAGCTGGCGCAGGCTGGATTCAACATCGATCTTCAGGTCTACGACTGGGCCACCCTGATCGAAAAGCGGGCCCAGCCGGACCAATGGGATATGTTCTTCACCCATCATGGCTTCGTGCCTGACCCGATCCTGATTTCGGTGATGAACGACAACTATCCCGGTTGGTGGACGACAGAGGAAAAGAACGCCCTCAAGGCCCGGTTCACCGAGAGCTCCGACGCGGCCGAGCGTCGGGCGATCTGGACCGAGATTCAGGCATTGATCTATCAGCAGGTGCCGACGATGAAAACGGGCGATGTCTACACCTACAACATCGCGTCGCCCGACTTGGACGGCCTCGGTGAGGCTACACTGATCTGGCCGCACTTCTGGAACGTTTCAAAATAGAGGATAGTCCTCTGGCCTCCCCGCTGCTCGGCGGCGGGGAGGCCAAATCGCGTTCTACTCAGGTCGTTTCATGCTGAACTATGCCTTGAACAGAGTTCTGACGCTTGTCCCCACGCTTCTGGCCGCCTCGTTCCTAGTCTTCATGTTCATCCACCTGATCCCCGGCGACCCGGCCTCGATCCTGCTGGGTGACACCGCAACGCCTGAGGAAGTCGAGGAACTCTCTCGCGAGCTTGGCTTCGATGAGCCGCTTTGGACGCAGTATGTCTTGTGGCTGGGCAACGTCCTCCAGGGTGATCTCGGGACATCGGTGTTTTTCCGTGAACCGGTTCTATCGGTCATCGCCGACGGTGCGGAAACCTCGATTCTCCTGGCGACGATGACGATGTTCTGGATAGTCGTGTTCGGTGTCCCGATCGGCATCGTTTCCGCGATTCGTCACGGTTCATGGGTCGATCAGGCGACCTCTGGCGGCGCTATGCTGTTCGCCTCGGTGCCGACGTTCTGGCTGGGACTCTACCTGATCCTGATCTTCTCGGTTGGGTTGGGCTGGTTTCCCTCTTCGGGATTTCCGTCACTTACCGATGAAGGCGGTTTTTCGAACCTGCGCTACCTTGTTCTGCCCAGCCTGACTCTGGCAGCGCCGAACGCGGCGCTCATCATTCGCCTGATCCGCGCTTCCATGCTTGATGTCTCGCGGGAAGATCATGTGCGCACGGCCAGAGCCAAGGGTCTTCATCCAGTTCGTGTGGCCATCAAGCACATATTCCGAAACGCGCTCATTGCAGTTTCCGCTGCATTCGGCTTCACGTTCGCGGCACTGGTCAGCGAGGCGGTGGTGACGGAGACCGTTTTTTCCCTGCCCGGCATCGGCAGGCTGGTGGTGCAGTCCATCCTTCGGCGGGACTACCCAGTGATCCAGGGCGTCATTTTGATCATCGTGGTCTTTTACATGGTCGTCAATCTCCTGGTGGACCTTGCCTATGCCAGCCTTGATCCAAGGGTGTCGCTAAAATGAGCGTGCGGCATTCAGTCGCGCCTGTCTTTCGCGGTCGTGTACTGGCGGCCACCGGAATGTGCTGGCTGCTGGTCGTTGGCATCGCGGCAGTCGGCGCACCGCTTCTGGCGCCATTCGACCCGTTGGAATTCGATCCGTCCATCCGCCTTTCCGAGCCCGGCTGGCCCCACCTCTTCGGAACCGATCACTTTGGAAGGGACTCGCTTTCCCGTGCGATCTACGGTGCGCGCATGGCGATCCTGATTGGGTCGGGCAGCGTGTTGATTGCCTTGATCGCTGGTGGCCTCACCGGCATGCTTTCCGCCTACTTCGTCCGGCTGGGCCATATGCTGATGCGCGTTGTGGACGTACTGATGGCGTTCCCGGCGTTGCTCCTGGCGCTAGTGCTGATGACGCTTCTGGAGCGCAGCGTGCTGAACACAGTTATTGTGATTGGCATCGTCTATGCCACGACAACGGCCAGGATCGTGTTTGGCATGACCCTGAAGCTGAAGCGAGATGTGTTCGTTGATGCCGCGGTCTGTTCCGGCGCAGGACATTCCTCGGTCCTGTTCCGGCACATCTTGCCGAATCTCTTGTCGCCGATGCTGGTGCAGGCGAGCTTCATCTTTGCGTTCGCGCAATTGCAGGCGGCAGCGCTTGACTTTCTGGGGCTGGGCCTTCCGCCGGAAGTTCCGAGCTGGGGAAACATGTTGAGCGAGGAAAGAATCTACGTGACCCGCGCACCATGGCTGCTGATATTTCCCGGTGTGTTGATCATCCTTTCGGTCTTTTCGATGAACCTTGTCGGAGACGCGTTGCGTGACAGCATCGATCCACGGTTCAAAGACGATATCGCAGGGGTCTGAACCTTGGCGTTGCTCGAGATAAGGAACTTGCACCTGAGCATCGCGCGAGGCAGCGAACTCCTGCCCGTGGTTCAAGGGGTGTCATTCGCCATCGAGGAAAATGAAACACTGGGAATCGTCGGTGAGAGCGGGTGTGGCAAGAGTCTGACCGCACTGGCGATCATGGGTTTGCTTGAAGGCTCAGCAGTGCGGATTGCCGGAGGGTCAGTGCACTTCCAGGGCCGGAACCTCCTGGCGCTTTCTCAAGAGGAGCGTCGGCGCGTGATGGGGAACCAGATGGCCATGATATTTCAGGAACCGATGACAAGCCTGAATCCTGTCTATCGGGTCGGCGACCAGATCGTGGAAGCCATTCTGCAGCATCGCAGCATGTCCAGAAGACAGGCACATGACCGTGCGTTCGAACTGCTGGAACTCGTGTGCATTCCCGATCCGATGCGCCGGATCGACAGTTTTCCGCACCAGATGTCCGGTGGACAAAGACAAAGGGTCATGATCGCCATGGCGCTTGCCTGCGATCCGAAGCTCCTGATTGCCGATGAACCGACGACGGCGCTTGACGTCACTGTACAGAAGGATGTGCTGGAACTCATGTGCAGTCTACAGGCGCGAACCGGCATGTCCATCGTCCTGATCTCGCATGATCTGGGGGTGATTTCCGAGACCTGTGACAAGGTGGCCGTCATGTACCGAGGCAGAATTGTCGAGCAGGCATCGACTACGACGCTTTTTTCGAATATGAACCATCCGTACACGCTGGGACTGTTTGGCTCGATTCCGGCGACCGATCACGACGTTGAATGGCTTGACGCGATTCCCGGCCGGGTACCAACGCTGGATGAAACGGTGTCTGGCTGCGCATTTCACCCACGCTGCTTTGCGGCGAAGGAATCCTGCAGGACAGTAGATCCGGAAGCTGCATCCCTTTCACCGTCCCACATCGTGCGTTGCCACTTTCCGCAAGGATCCTCGTCATGACCGATCCGTTGCTGGAAGTACGCGAGCTAAGGACACATTTCTCCATCGGCAGGGGCGGGTTCATGCGCAGGAAGACTGTGCTCAGGGCCGTCGATGGCGTTTCGTTCAGCATCCATGAAGGTGAAGTGCTCAGCCTCGTTGGCGAGAGTGGCTGCGGCAAGTCCACGGTCGGGCGGACCCTGACCCATCTGGAAACGGCCACCGCCGGAACCGCGATGTTCGACGGGCGGGATATCCTGACTCTGTCGCCTGCCCAGTTCCGGCCACTTAGGCGCGACATCCAGATGATCTTCCAGGATCCGTTTGCCTCGCTCAATCCTCGCCTTAGCATCAGGCAGATGCTGGCCGAGCCGCTCTTCATTCACGGGCTAGTGCGCGACCGCGCAGAAGCACGCGAGAAGATCGCTGCGACGCTTGAACTTGTCGGCATGAATGCGGAATCGATGAACCGCTATCCGCACGAATTTTCCGGTGGCCAGCGGCAGCGCATCGGCATCGCCCGGGTCATGATTCTGACACCGCGTCTCGTCATTGCAGACGAGCCGGTGTCGGCTCTTGATGTCTCCATCCAAGCCCAGGTTCTGAACCTGATAAAGAGGCTTCAGCGCGACAGCGGCGTATCGATGCTGTTTATCAGTCACGATCTTGGTGCAGTCCGCCACATAAGCGATCGGATTGCGGTCATGTACAGGGGGAAACTAGTGGAGACCGGAAAGAAACGGCAAATCTTCGAGGCACCGCGACATGCCTATACGCGAAGGCTGCTGGCCTCGATTCCGCGCCTCGAAAAGAGGATCGCATGATGGGCCAGAAACGTGTCTTCCTGGGATCAATCGCAACGGAAACCAACACTTTTTCGCCGCTGCGAACGGACTTGCGCGACTTCAAGGACAGCTTCTTTGCGCCCCCGGGCCTGCACCCGTCGACGCCCACGTTGTGCAGTGCGATCTATCCGGTCGCGCGGGCGAAGGCCGACGACTTCGGGTGGACGCTGATCGAGGGTACGGCGACTTGGGCGGAACCGGGCGGCATTGTCAACCAAAGCACTTGGGAGAGTCTCCGCGATCAGCTTCTCGAGGAACTCCGCGCCGCGCTGCCGGTGGACATAGTGCTGCTTGGACTGCACGGCGCCATGGTGTCCCAGGGATGCCACGACTGCGAAGGCGAACTGATCGAAGCGGTTCGTGCGATCGCCGGGTCAGACGCAATCGTCGGGGTGACGTTCGACCCCCACAGCCATCTGTCAGACAAGCGGGTGGAGAATGCCGACTTGATCACGGTCTTCAAGGAGTTTCCCCATACCGACTTCGTCGAAGCAGCCGAAGACCTGATCAGTTTGGTGGACTGCGCTGCTGCAGGGAGCATCGTGCCGGTGATCTCAACCTTTGATTGCAGGATCATCGATGTTTTCCCGACGAGCCAGGAGCCGATGCGCAGTTTTGTCGATGCGCTGAAGGAGCTGGAGGGACACGGCAAGATCCTGTCCGTTTCCGTAATCCATGGCTTCATGGCCGGTGACGTGCCCGACCTCGGGGCCAAGATCATCGTGATTACGGATGATGCGAAGGACGATGGCGATGCGCTTGCCAGAAAGCTAGGGCTGGAGCTGTTCTCGATGAGGGGCAAGACACGGCCGGACTTTCTTTCCCCAGGTGAGGCGTTGGACGAGGCTCAGGCCGTGACTGACAGACCGGTAGTGATTGCGGACGTATGGGACAATCCCGGAGGTGGTGTACCTGGAGACTCCACCATCATCCTGCGCGAGATGATCAGGCGTGAGATAGGCAATGCGGCACTGGCTACCATCTGGGATCCCATCGCGGTTCGCACATGCATGTCGGCGGGAGAGGGCGCCGAGCTGCAGCTTCGCTTCGGGGGGAAGATGTCACGCGCCGGTGGCGAACCGCTTGACGCAGAGATCACCGTCCGCCGCATTCTGAGGGAAGCGGTTCAGAGCTTTGGCGAGAGCGTTGTACCACTTGGAGACAGCGTATGGATCGCGGTCGGAGGCATTGATGTCATTCTCAACACCGTGCGCAGCCAGGTATTTCATCCTGACGTGTTTTCCAATTTTGGCATGGATCCCAAGGAAAGGGCCTTGCTTGTGGTTAAGTCCACCAATCACTTCCACGATGCGTTTTCCGCGATCGCTTCGAAAATCCTGTATGTCACGGTCGATGGGCCGTATCCGAGCAATCCGGCAACGAATGGCTATCGCAGCCTGAACCGGAGAGTCTGGCCACTTGATGAGAATCCCCATGTTTCGTAGCTTGGTTGAGGTCGACACACCAGCGCTGATAATTCGTGAAGAAGTGGCGCACAGAAACATAGACCGGTTCCAGAAGCACTGTGATTACAATAGCCTGAAGCTTCGTCCGCATGTCAAGACGCACAAGTGCGTCCACTTTGCCAAGGCACAGATTGCGGCTGGCGCGGTCGGAATCACCTGCCAGAAGATCGGCGAGGCCGAGGTCATGGCAGATGGCGGCATCGATGACATCCTTATCGCCTACAACATTCTCGGCGATGACAAGTTGGGGCGTCTTCGTTCCCTAGCCGAACGGACGAAAGCCCTGTCCGTGGTTGCCGACAACGACGTGGTTTTGGGTGGATTGAGCAGGGCCTTCGAAACGGCGTCGCAGCCGTTGAAGGTCTTGGTTGAGTGCGACACGGGTGGCCGTCGCTGTGGCGTGCAAACGCCAAGAGGCGCCATCGCGCTTGCAAGGAGCATCTCCGCCCATCCAGGTCTAGGATTCGGCGGGTTCATGACCTATCCGGCAATCGGTGGACAGCGCGATGTGCTTGGGTTCATGAAGCGTGCCCGAGCCGGGGTCGAAGAGTGTGGAATCGCATGTCCGGAAGTGTCCTCTGGCGGATCACCCGACATGTGGCATGCTCACACTCACGACGGGACGGTCACCGAGTATCGCGCAGGAACCTACGTCTTCAATGATCGGTCGCTAATGGAGCGGGCAACCTGCAGCTTGGAGGATTGCGCTGGTCGGATCGTTGCCACGGTCGTAAGCGTTCCTTCTGAATCTAGGGCAATCATTGACGCGGGATCCAAGATTCTCACGACGGATCTGCTTGGGCTTGCAGGCTTTGGGCATCTGGTCGGACATCCGCAGGCGCGAATAACCGATTTGAGCGAGGAACACGGAATTGTCCAATGTGGTCCAGAAGACAGGTTCGAGGTCGGAGAACAGGTGAATATTATTCCAAACCACATTTGTGTCGTAACCAACATGCTGGACCATGCGTGGCTCGAGCGAAAGGGCGGCGAAATGTCCGTCCTGACGATTGACGCACGGGGTAAGCTGACGTGAACTCAATTGGTTGCGGGTCGCGATAGGCGGGTTTCGACGAACCTTATGCATGTTTCTGAAGCGGAGATCATTGTGGAGCTATTCCTGGAACAGGGCGAAGTGCTCGGGTTGCAGCAATTCCCGCTAGTGTCCTGACATTATCGGATCGAGGGGTAATGCGACTTCAGCTTTATGCGGGCGTACTCGAATCGGAAGCTCCAGCTGGCCGGTTTCGCGGAGGCGCTCCGACCATCCTGCCATGCCTCGGTCTCGCTGACCATGGTTTCCCGGCCCTGGATCCGGCGGGCGGAGTGCTGGCGGGCGCCGGGACGCTTATCCCGGTTTCAACCATGCCGGGCCAGCTGCCGTGCTCTGCCTATGACACACAATTTCTGTCTGGACGTAGTTTCTGGTAGAGCAGACTTGTCCCGTCCATCCTGACCAGCCTTCCGTAGGTTCTGGCCATGACCGCGAGGCTTGCGTAGCCCCGCCAGATGACGGTCTGCCCCGGCG
>JAJEAY010000238.1 GCA_022824145.1 Rhodobacter sp.
CTTTCCGGCCGGTCGGGAACGGACTCGATGCCGAACGCCATGGCGGCCACCCGTTAAGGAAACATTCCGGGATCCGGAGTGTGGCGATTCGCTATAAATTTAAGGTCCGTCCGGAAAAAACTTCGCGCGGATCTTATGGGAACGGCAATCCAGGTTCGGCGCCCCTCAACGGGGAAATTCCCGTTCAGTGTCAATGGCATACGTGGAAATTCCCCGTGCGAAGTTCCGACTAAGCGAACAGCCACCACTGGCATTGCGGGCTTGACAGGGCGCGGGAGTTCTCCCGCACCAATAAGTGTCGGCGTCCTTTTCTCAGAAGTTTACCGGTCTCAGAAACCCAGACCTTCATACTTTTTCTTGAACCGGGAGACACGCCCTCCGGTATCCATCAGCTGGGCGCCACCGCCGGTCCAGGCGGGGTGGACCGAAGGGTCGATGTCAAGCGTTAGCGTGTCGCCCTCCTTCCCATAGGTCGAACGCATCTGAACGATGTCACCGTTCGTCATCTTGACGTCGATGAGGTGATAGTCGGGATGGATGTCTCTTTTCATCGGCGTCTCTCCTTCACGCATCCGGGCCTTTTTTGGGCTTGTAGGAAGTGTCCTCGGCGATCCGCGCCGATTTGCCGCGACGCGACCGAAGGTAATAGAGCTTGGCGCGCCGGACCCGCCCCCGACGCACGACAGTGATCGAGTCTATGTTGGTCGAGTGCAGCGGAAACACGCGTTCCACGCCCTCTCCGAATGAAATCTTGCGCACGGTGAAAGATCCCGAGATTCCGGTGCCGTTCTTGCGCGATATGCAGACGCCTTCGTAGTTCTGCACCCGCGTTCGGCTTCCTTCCGTGACCCTGTAGCCAACCCGGACAGTGTCTCCGGCCTTGAAGTCCGGAATGTCCTTGGCAAGCCCAGCAGCCTGCTCGGCTTCCAACTGTTGAATCAGGTCCATGGACCTGTCTCCTTTTCTGCCTCCGGTTTCACCGGAGAGGTTGATGCCGCCTCAGAGCTCCAGGTCTTCTTCCGGGTTCCTACCGTTCGTCTCACAGTAAGCCCGCCAGAGATCAGGCCGTCGTTGCTTTGTCAGCCTTTCGGCCATCGCCCGCCGCCAGTTCCCGATCCGTCCATGGTGGCCGGAGAGAAGCACCTCCGGTATTCTATGGCCGGCCCAGACAACGGGACGTGTATACTGCGGATGTTCAAGCAGTCCGTCCGCGAAACTCTCGTTTTCGACAGACGCCTGATTCCCGAGCACGCGGGGTATAAGGCGAACCGTTGCGTCAATCAAGGCCTGTGCTGCGATCTCGCCTCCTGTCAGGATGAAATCTCCCAGAGAAACTTCCTCAATTGCGTATTGATCGATCACACGTTGGTCGAGCCCCTCGAAGCGTCCGCAGATCAGTGTGACTCCGCGGGTTCGGCTGAGCCGGATTGCGGTCTGCTGGGTGAACGGGACACCGCGTGGTGAGAGAGCGACAGTCGGCCAGTCCCCCGGCGCATCTGGAATGTCGCGCCGGGCGTGTTCCAGCGCGGCGCCTACGACGTCTGCTCGCAGCACCATGCCAGCGCCGCCGCCCGCCGGTGTGTCATCCACATTGAGATGCCGTCCCGCGCCAAACCCGCGGAGGTCGATGGTCTCGAGCCCCCAGAGTCCGGTTTCGAGAGCTTTTCCTGTGAGCGAGGCAGCGAGCACGCCGGGAAAAACCTGAGGGTACAGTGTGATGACCTTCGCTGTCCAGCTGTCCGCCATTTCAGGTCCACCTGCGACAAGCTCGCGCGGCCTCGTCGAAGCGCTGATCGAGCGACGACCATGGGATTTGCTCGAACCCGCTGGCATGTCTGGAATTTCCTTCCTCTCGATCCGTCCGGCATTGCGCGACGGCACGTCATTCTCATGCATCACTCGTCCAACGCAGGGATTTGTGAACCTGGAGCCGAGCAACTTAGGGAGCAGCGCTCGTTCAGGTCTTTGCGTGGCCCAGATCGACTGCGCATGACAGCGTCAATTTTCTTTCGCATTATCCGGCATCAGCCCATCGGGTGGATCTACGATAATTCGACCAGCCTCCAGATCCACTGTTGGGACGGTTGCCAAAGTGAAAGGAAGAAGGATCGTATCCGTTGAATTCTCCAATCTGACTTCAAGAATGTCGCCGGCTCCATAGTCGACAGCTGCATGCACAAATCCTAGTGTCGTTCCGTCCGTATCGACAGCCTCAAGTCCAATAAGGTCGGATTGGTAGAACTCATCATCCGAAAGATCCGGCAGCGTGGCGCGGTCGGCGAAGAGCAGTGTTCCACGCAGACATTCCGCCTGCTCACGTGAACTCACACCCGAGAGCCGTGCCGCGAAACCGCCCTTGACCGAACCGGTGATCGTGACGGAAAAGCTGCGTGCGGTTTTGTCGCACCATAGCGGGCCATAACGGGCGATGGCCGCAGCATCTGCACAGAAGCTCTTGAGCCGAACTTCACCGCGGACGCCGTATGCGCCGGCGATGGCGCCGACGCACACACGCTTCCCCGACATCGCCTTAATCCCGGCAGTTCCGCGGCATTACGCTGCTGTCTCTTCGTCGCTGTCGGCACTGCCAGGGGTGTCCGCCGATGCTTCAGCCGTTCGGGCGGCCCTTTCCTCTGCCCGCTCCACAGCTTTCTTGTGCGGCTGTCCCTTTTTCAGGTTGCTCCGGCTCCTTTTCTCCAGAACACCTGCAGCTTCCAGCATCCGGCTAATACGATCCGTCGGCTGCGCACCCCTATCAAGCCAGTACTGGACTCGCTCCATATCCATCCTGACCCGGTCCTCGCGGTCCTTCGGCAGCAGAGGGCTGTAGGTTCCCAGCTTCTCAATAAAGCGGCCGTCGCGGGGCATTCGCGAGTCCGCCGCTACTATCGAGTAGTGCGGACGCTTCTTGCTGCCGCGGCGTGCGAGTCGGATTTTCATTGCCATGGGTCGGCTCTCCTTTGGATGGGTTCAAAGCACCGGTGGGCGCTTAAGGTTTGAGTTTCTTGTGGTGGCGAATGACTTCTTCGATGATGAACGTTACGAACTTACTGGCGAACTCGGGGTCAAGGTCCGCGTCTATAGCAAGATCCCGCAGCCGCTCGATCATATGCGCTTCCCGCATAGGATCGCTTGGCGGAAGGTCGTATTCCGCCTTAAGCCGCCCAATCTCCTGTGTAAGCTTGAATCGTTCCGCAAGCGTATAGGTAATGATGGCGTCCAGCCGGTCTATGCTGGCTCGATGGGTATTCAGCAGTTCCGCTGCGCGCGCTGCGGCATCAGTCATGGCAGTCTTCCCGCACCAGGTTTGAGCAAGGCGGTTTCTGAAGACTGAGGGAACGGGCACTTGCCTGCAGTTTCCTGGCCACCTGAACTCGATGGCGTGCCAAGGTGCTGGCTGGTCTCTGCATGTTCCACTCCGAAATCAAACATCAGGCTCAGATCTTTCCGCCCGGGTCCAAGGAACTGCGCAGACCGGGCCCGGAAAGCCCCTTGAGTTCCTGCAGCAGTTTTTCGCGGTTCATTGACTGAGGCGCTCCAAGGGACGTCGGACCACCAGCGCCGCCACCGAACATTGCCTGCATCGCCTGCTGAAATCCGCCTTTGCCCTGCTTGCCCATTCGCTTCATGACTTTGCTCATTTCGCGATGCATCTTGAGAAGCCGGTTGATGTCGCTGACCTCAAGACCGCAGCCAGCGGCGATGCGTTTTTTGCGACTGGCCTGAAGTATCTGCGGATTGGCGCGCTCGATCTTGGTCATTGACTGAATGATCGCGATCTGGTGCCGAATCAGTGTGTCGTTGAAACCCGCTTGGGACGTCAGGCTCCGCATCTTGCCCATGCCTGGAATCATGCTAAGGATGCCGTCCATGCCTCCTAGATCCAGGGTCTGCTCCAGCTGCATCCGGAGGTCGTTCATGTTGAACCGCCCCCTTTGGAAGCGCCGGATCATGCGCTCGGTCTTTTCCTTTTCGAAGGTGGCCTGGGCCTTTTCGACAAGCGCCACGATGTCGCCCATGCCAAGGATCCGCCCTGCGATCCGATCAGGATGAAATTCCTCCAGAGCGTCCAGCTTTTCGCCGACTCCCACCATCTTTATGGGTTTGCCCGTTACCGCACGCATTGAAAGTGCCGCTCCGCCGCGGCCGTCACCATCCATCCTGGTCAGCACAATGCCGGTCACGCCAATGTCTCGGTCGAAATTTTCTGCGACGTTGACAGCGTCTTGTCCGGTGAGGCCATCTACGACCAGAAGCGTTTCGCGGGGATTTGCGATGTCGCGGATCTCTGCGGCCTGCTGGATCAGTTCCTGGTCAATGTGCAGCCGACCAGCGGTATCCAGCATATAGACATCGTAGCCGCCGAGCATCGCGTGCTGTTTTGCTCTGCGAGCGATTTCCTGCGCGGTCTGTCCCGCAACGATGGGAAGAGTGTCCACTCCTGCCTGCCGTCCGAGAATCTCAAGCTGTTCCATCGCAGCGGGACGATTGGTGTCAAGCGAGGCAACTAGAACGCGCTTGCCGTTCACATCCGTGAGACGTTTGGCAAGCTTGGCGGTTGTTGTGGTCTTTCCGGATCCCTGAAGGCCCACCATGAGAATCGGAGCAGGCGGACTGTCGATCTTCAGCTGGTCGGTTTCGCTGTCGTCGCCGGTCAGGACATTGATCAGTTCGTCGTGGACGATCTTGATGACCTGCTGGCCGGGAGTCACCGACCTTGTGACCGCCTGTCCGGTGGCTTTCTTCTGCACGGCTCTTATGAAGCTACGGGTTACGGGCAGTGCGACATCGGCCTCCAGAAGTGCTGTGCGCACTTCACGAAGCGCTGTCGACACATCGTTTTCGGAGAGGGCGCCCTGTCTGGTCAGTCGCTCGAATACAGAGGAGAGGCGCTCGGAGAGGTTTTCGAACATTCCTGGCCTGCCTTCTTCCTGATCGTGTCCACAGATGCCCGTCCAGACACCGAATCTCATTCGCCAGGCGCCGTGAAGGGCAACCCGAAATATACATGCGCCCCCATGGGCGCAACGCGCTGATGGGGGGCGATCCCGAGACCGCTTCGGGACCGGAAGACCAGTGCTTCCGGAATGCAGATCGGAAGTATGTTAACTTTCAGCGTATGTCAAGCCGCATGACGGACTTGACGCCCTGCTTCCAGACCTTGGTGCAACGCTTGATCTTCACCGGAGCGGGAGCGTAGCCCGTTTACCATGCGAACGCTGATATTGGGCCGGTGGCTGACGCCGCTGTTCTGAAGGTGCCGGTGCATCTCCCGGGAAATCCGGGCGCGAATGGATGCACATTGATCCAGACGCACGGGAATGCCATTCCTATTGGAGGTCGATCATGGAAGAACTTCTTGGAATCGCGAATGAGACAGCGTTTGTTGGAAAATGCCCGGTACCTTATCACCGCACCAGGAAATGTCAGGCTGTGGGGCAGGGCGGCTTCAGCACGTCTGCTTCCCGAACTAAGCTTGGTGCGGCTTTCGGATATCGGAAGCACTGGTGGGTTTCGCTCCGCGGATTCCTGTCGGAAGAGACACCTGAGGTGACAGTGCGGCTGCAAAGGGCAGGACCGACGCCGGTTCTGCTGAATCCGTTCGGCGCGTGATCGGGGTTTCCGTCCAGATCCGCGGGCATCTGGCGATGCTTGCGTTTTCGGCGCTCGTTGCCGGGTCATTCAGCTTGGGTGGCCTGATCGCCAATGAAATTTCGCCTAGCGCATTGACTGCGGTTCGCTTCCTTGCCGCTTCGGTGATTCTAGGTGTTCTGGCCATCTTGACTGGCGGAATTCCGAGATCGGCAATTCAGGCGCCGTGGCGTTACTTCCTGCTGGGTTCTCTGATCGGAGTCTACTTCGTGCTGATGTTCGAGGGCCTGAAAACAGCGCCGCCGGTCTCGACGGCGGCGGTGTTCACGCTGGTACCCTTGATGGCTGCCTGCTTCGGCTGGCTGCTGTTAAGGCAGATAACGACGCGGCGGATGGCACTTGCGTTGGCAGTCGGCGGACTTGGCGCGCTATGGGTGATATTCCGCGCCGACCTGCGGGCACTTCTCGGTTTTGATGTCGGGCGAGGGGAGGCGGTCTATTTCGTTGGCTGCATCTCGCATGCTCTGTTCGCTCCAATGCTTAAAGCGGTCAATCGGGGAGAGAGCTCGGTTGTCTATTCGTTCCTGTTCACATGTGCCGGTTTTGTGATTCTGGCAATCTGGGGCTGGAATAGCCTGCTGGTTACGGACTGGGCTGCATTGCCGTGGCTTGTCTGGGCAACAATTCTGTATCTTGCCGTCTTTGCGACGACAGGCAGTTTCTTCATGCTTCAGTACGCGGCGCGCGTTCTGCCTGCGGCAAAGGTCATGGCATACACCTACCTGACACCGACATGGGTGACTTGCTGGGAGCTCGCATTGGGCCACGGCGCGCCGCCACCGTTGGTGCTTTGCGGTATCGCGCTGACAGTCGTTGCGCTGGCACTGCTGCTGAAGGATGAGTCCGCCTGAACAGCCAGCGCAGGCTGCAAAGGCAACAGTTCGTAGAATTGTCAGTAGCCAGCCCCGGCTCCGGACACAGAAGTCCATTCTCCAAACTGCATATGGTTACGCTTGGCTGGATTCCGGGCGGCACTAAGCGAACCCAAGTCGCCTATGCGGAATTGTGGAACTCGTTGTCCAGGAAAGCCTCGAATGCGTCCAGATTTACGGGTTCGAACTGACCGAATCCCTGCATCCAGACGGACGCTTCGTGCAACGCATCCGGCTCGAGTCTGCACCACTTAATCCTGCCGCGCCGTTCCTGCGTGATCAGGCCGGCTCGGGTCAGAACGGAAAGATGCTTGCTGATTGCCGCAAGTGACATCCTGAATGGTTCGGCGACATCCGTTACTGCCATATCGTCTTCGAGAAGCATGCGGAGAATCTCGCGCCGGGTCGGATCGGACAGCGCGGCGAAGACGGCATCAAGGGAAATCGCTTTCTTCAATGTTCTGGCTTCATTGTTATCCAAACGCGACCAGCGGATTCTGGCAACCGCTTCGAAAATTGTCAACCGGTTGGTTGAATGAGACATTTCGGCACTGGTTCGCAAAATTGGCGGTGCAGTGAAGTTATTTTTATATAAAACAGTAAGTTACCGAATGTCTCGGTGTTCTTGACACTGCATTTAACTGTTTCTAGTGTCCAGTCGCACGATCAAGGGGTCTTGGGAATGGCCGATCCGGCGGACAAGGCGCGGCTGGAGCGCCTGGGGAGGCGGATCGATACGTTCCGGACCGTTCGCCAACCGAGGCGCCCTGCAGTCGAGGACCATCATTCGCAGGCTCAGCTGGCCTGGAGGATGGTGATTGAACTGGTGGCGGGAATCGTCATTGGCTTCGGCATGGGATATGGGCTCGACAGCCTCTTCGGCACGATGCCCCTGTTCCTTGTCGTGATGACATTGCTGGGCTTTGTCGCCGGAGTGCGGACGATGCTGCGCTCAGCCGAAGAGGTTCGGAAACAGACGACGGAAGAGGCTCCGTCAGAGGATAGGGAAGACAACGGTGGCAAGTGAAGCGCAGGCGGAGGGGACTGGACTGGTATTTCATCCGATGGACCAGTTCATCGTAAAGCCGCTGTTCGGCGAAGGCCCAGTTCATTGGTACACGCCAACCAATGTCACGTTGTGGATGTTCCTTGCGATTGTCGCCATCACGCTGCTGCTGGTGGTTGGACCGCGCGGCCGTGCCGTCGTTCCGAGCAGGTCGCAGTCCGTGGCTGAACTCGCCTATGGATTCGTCTACAGGATGGTCGAGGATGTGGCGGGCAAGGACGGGCTGAAGTTCTTCCCGTATATCATGACGCTCTTCATGTTCATCGTCTGCTCCAATTTCCTGGGGCTTCTCCCGATGTCATTCACAACGACGTCACATATCGCAGTGACGGGGATAATGGCAGCGGCGGTGTTTCTTGGCGTAACCGTTCTGGGCTTTGTCCTGCATGGCTTCTCGTTTCTGAAGCTGTTCTGGATCAGTGCTGCGCCTCTGCCGCTGCGGCCGATTCTGGCCGTGATTGAAATCATCAGCTATTTCGTGCGTCCGGTCAGCCACAGCATCCGTCTCGCCGGAAACATGATGGCGGGCCATGCGGTGATTAAGGTATTCGCCGCATTCGCAGCCATAGCGGTGATCTCACCGCTGTCGATTCTGGCGATCACGGCGATTTATGCGCTCGAAACGCTGGTGTCGTTCATCCAAGCCTATGTTTTCGCGATCCTGACATGCGTGTACCTCAAGGATGCGCTCCATCCACACCACTGAACACTCGGCGGGCATCCGCCAGGAAATCCCGAATCGTTCCATATCAAGGAGAAAGACCATGGAAGAAGCACTCGTTACCGGCCTCGCCTATGCTGGCGCCGGCCTTGCCTGCACCGGAATGGGCGGCGCCGCCGTTGGTGTGGGACATGTTGTCGGCAACTATCTGTCCGGCGCATTGCGCAATCCGTCGGCCGCGGCGGGGCAGATGGCAACGATGTTCATCGGTATCGCGTTCGCGGAAGCACTTGGAATCTTCTCGTTCCTCGTGGCTCTGCTGCTGATGTTTGCCGTATAGGCTGCCTGTCAGCTCCTTGACCGGCCGGATCCGCCCTTTTCAGGCGCATCCGGTTTGACTGGGAAATCTGGAGGACGATATGGCGACTGAAACCGACAGTCACGGCGCAGCCGAGGCCGCTGGCATGCCTCAGCTGGAGTTCTCGACCTTTCCCAACCAGATATTCTGGTTGGTGGTTGCGCTGGTCATAATCTATATGATTCTCAGCCGGGTCGCCCTTCCCAGGATCGCATCGGTCCTTGCCGAGCGTCGGGGAATGATCACGGGTGACCTTGCGGCGGCCGAAGATCTGAAGCGAAAGGCGGAGGACGCAGAAGCAGCCTACAACCGGGCGCTGGCCGACGCACGCGCCGAGGCGGCGCGAATCGTGGCTGAGGCGAAGGCCGAGATTCAGGCGGACGTTGATGCCGCATTGGAGAGCGCCGACGACGAAATCGCGGCGAAGGTCGCGGAATCCGAAAAAGTGATTGCCGGGATACGCGCAAGCGCATTCGAAAATGTTGAAACCGTCGCGCGTTCGGTCGCCGCCGACGTTGTGGAGGCAATGGGCGCAAAGCCTGATGAGCAGGCAATAAACGGCGCGGTTTCGGCGCAGATGGGAGGCTGACGGCGATGAGATCATTGGCGATTCTGTTGGTTTCCGCGACGCCGGGTTTTGCGGCGTCTGGACCGTTCCTTTCGCTGGGAAATACGAATTTCATCGTGCTGCTCGCATTTCTCCTTTTTGTTGGCATTCTGGTCTATTTCAAGGTGCCGGGGCTTGTCGGGGGACTGCTTGACAAGCGCGCTGCGGGTATCCGGGCGGAACTTGATGAAGCGAAGGCACTGCGAGAGGAAGCGCAGACGGTATTGGCCAGTTTTGAGCGGAAGCAGCTTGAGGTTCAGGAACAGTCCGAGCGTATCATCGAGCAGGCGAAGGAAGAGGCGCGAATCGCGGCCCAGAAAGCCAAGGAAGACATCAAGACTTCAATGGCACGCCGCATTGCCGCCGCAGAGGAACAGATCGCCAGTGTCCGTGCCAGGGTGGAGAAAGAAGTGCGTGACGAGGCGATACGGGTTGCGGTTACGGCAGCTCGCGACGTAATTGTCGATCAGATGACGACTGAGACCAGCGTCAGGCTGGTTGACGAGGCAATCGTTACCGTCGAGAACAGGCTGCATTGACCGCCGTTCTGGCTGTGGCGGGGAAGAGCGGAAAACTTACCATTTCCTGACCTTGGCTTGATACCGTCTCGATGCGGGGCCGCAGCCGAGGCGGGTTTCGGCATGTGAAGCCGTTTCAGCGCCTGTTGTTCCCAGTGAAATGCTTGGCACGAGCGGTATTCCGTCCGCGTTTCAGGCTTCCTTGCGGCGGACTGTGAATTCTGAACGCCGTTGACATTCATGGAAGATCCTTCAGGTGACGCAATGCCCCCGGATTCCCGCTGGACCGGTGCTGGATGTGTGTGCTGTGAGCGGCCGGTCTGAGCCGTTACCCGTGGAATTGGATGCGCTGGTCGCCTTTCGAGTCCTGTTCCTATCCCATGATCGAAAGCTGGAACCTGCCCGGGCAGGAGGAATGTTGGGATTCCTGGCTATGCGTTGGGACGGATGGTGATATCGACCCGTCTGTTCAAGGACTTTCCTTCTTCCGTGAGATTTGTAGCGACCGGTTCGTCCTCGCCGCGACCGTATGACCGAATGCGCAGCCGCTCGACGCCGTAGCCGATGAGCTCGGATGCGACCGAATCCGCCCGGCGCTGCGACAGGCTGAAGTTATAGGACGCCGATCCGTCCGAATCGGTGTGGCCGACCACGTCTACAGTGGAATCCGGATATCTGCGAAGGTTGTCAGCGAGAATCTGGAGATCATGACGAAGGCCGGGCTGCACGGAGGCGCTGTCGGTTTCAAACAGGATGTCCTGTGGCAAACGGACAAGCAGGTGGTCGCCATTGTTTGCGATGTCGATGCGCTCGTCGCCAAGGTCGCGTTCAAGCTCAGCCGCCTGCCGGTCGAGGCTATGGCCGATCGCCGCTCCGACACCGGCGCCGATTAGTGCGCCCACCGTCGCCCTTTGGCGTCTCTCGGTGCTGTTGTCGCCGGTTTCCCTTCCGATAAGGCCTCCGGCAATCGCACCGACAATCGCACCTTGTGTCGCGCGTTGGTTCGGGTTTGTGCCCCGTGTGCCGGAATCAAGGCAGGCCGTCAGCACCATAGACGCAATGCACAATAGGGAAATTGTACGTGTCTTGTTCATGGCGATTTCCTCATCTGCTCCGCAGTACTGCACTGCTGTTAGAATCTTGATGGCACACCTTAACAGGATTCGAACCAGATCTAAAGCTCAGTTCGGAGCGAGATTTCCGGAGACTTGGGGTTCCGCCGATGCAGTCTGCACGGCTATGCAGCCCCGAAGATCGGCCTTGGTCTTGGTTTCCGAAGCCAGCGGCAGGTACGGAAGGTCATTGAAAGAGCAACAGCTGGGATCGAGAGTCGCGTCGATGTATCCCGTTTCCGGCGACAAATCTACCGAACATGTCGATCCTATCGACACTTCAATCCAACGTGTCGACAAAGACAGAGTGTATCGACATATTGGGCCGTGGAATGCAGATGGGCGGGTGATGTTGACCGCTGCCAATCAAGTGTCTTTCGCTCTGCCACCAGCGGAAGGCTAATCGCGTCAAGAGCAGGACACATTTGCGGGCCGCAGGCTGCAGGCCTAAATATAATTATTGTAGATCAGAGGGTTGCGGTGGATCAAGCTGGGATTTCGATCAAATGCCGGTTTTGATGGCTGTCGGCTCTTGTGCACGAGCGTGAGTAAATCAGCTCTGCGGAACTGGAAATCGGAACGAAAGGATCGAGACGCGGTCACACTGACCGTGTTGAAGCCGCCATGGATTTGAGGAACTTGCTCCGGGATGCGGAAGAGAGTGTCACATGCTGTTCAGACCGCTTGCTCAGCACGTGCCCCTTCGTAGGCCAATAGCGCGCGTTTGACTGGAAGGCCCCAGTGATAGCCTCCGAGTTCTCCAGACCTGCGAAGGGCGCGATGGCAGGGAATCAGCCAGCTGATCGGGTTGCGGCCGACGGCTGTACCTACTGCTCGAGCCGCGCGCGGATGGCCAACGGATCCTGCGATCTCAGAGTAGGTTGTCACGTGTCCGCTCGGAATCCTCAGCAAGGCTTCCCATACCTTGATCTGAAACGGGGCTCCAATGACATGGAGCGAAACGGATCCGCCGTGTACGCCTTCCTGGCCAAACGCATTTCGGACCCATGCACTGAGGCACTCCGGGTTTTCGATAAACACCGCCTTGGGCCAGCGGCTTCGCAGGTCATCCTGCGCTGCGGCTCTGCCGGATTCGGATGCGAAGGCCATCCCGCAGATCCCGTGCTGTGTTCCCATCACCAGGGTCGGGCCAAACGGGCTGTCAAACCAACCCCACGAAATCTCAAGTCCTTCGCAGCGCCGCGCGTACTCGCCCGGCGTCATGGCTTCCCATGTCATGAGCAGATCATGCAGCCGCCCGCTTCCGGACAGCCCAAGCTCCGAAGCGGTGTCCAAGGTGGTGAAGCTGTTCCTGAGCATGTCCTTGGCATATCCGAGCGTCAGGTATTGCTGATAGCGTTTTGGGGAAACCCCGGCCCATCGGCTGAAGGTGCGCTGAAAATGCGAGGGACTCATGCGCATTTCGCAGGCCAGTTCATCAAGCGTGAGCGTTTCGCCGCCGTGCGAATCGATCAGGTCGATCGCCCGGCGGATGACAGAATAGTGATAACCGGAATCAGGTTCCTGTTCGGCCATGGCGCGATCCTCTTTTCATATGGCGGGTCTATTTGACCTCAAGTGTCCGCGCGACCCGTTTCCTGCGCAATTTTTCGAAATCCGCGGTGGACTCGGCAAGTGACCGGTCTTGTAGGGTGGGGACGCATTGTGCATACCGCCGGAGATGACAAAGCAACTCGACTATCACACCGTTCGGGCGATCTTCGAACGATTCCATGCCACCGAACCTAAGCCCGAAGGCGAGCTGGAACACCTGAACGCATTCACGCTTCTCGTTGCGGTGGCGCTGAGCGCCCAGGCCACGGATGCTGGCGTCAACAAAGCAACGAGAACATTGTTCAAGGTTGCCGACACGCCGCAGAAAATGCTCGACCTAGGGGAGGAACGGTTGGTGGAGCATATCAGGACAATCGGACTGTTCAGGAACAAGGCGCGGAATGTGATGAAGCTCTCGCGCATACTGGTCGATGACTATGGCGGCGAGGTTCCTTCGTCGCGCACTGCGCTGCAGTCGCTTCCGGGCGTCGGGCGCAAGACTGCAAACGTGGTGCTGAACATGTGGTGGAAGCATCCGGCGCAGGCCGTCGACACGCATATCTTTCGGGTCGGAAACCGTACCGGAATCTGCCCTGGAAAGGACGTTGCTGCGGTCGAGCGCGCAATCGAGGATAACGTACCCGCTGAATACCAGCGCCATGCGCATCACTGGTTGATTCTGCATGGCCGCTACACCTGCAAAGCGCGCCGGCCTGCATGCGGTGCATGCCTGATCGAGGAATTCTGCAGCTTCGAGGAAAAGTCCGCATGACCAAGCGGTTTCAGATTGTTGGCATCGGAAACGCGCTTGTTGATGTTCTCGCCCATTGCGACGACGCCTTTATGGAAGCGAACAGCATCCAGAAAGGAGTCATGCAGCTGATCGAAATGAACGAGGGTATCGATCTCTATTCGCGGATCGGACCCGCCCGGGAGGTCTCCGGTGGCTCGGTTGCGAACTCAATCGCCGGCATAGCGCAGCTTGGCGGCAGGACAGCGTTTGTCGGCAAGGTCAAGGACGATCAGCTTGGCGCGATCTTCTCACATGACCTGCGCGCGCAGGGGGCGGTCTACGAGACCAGCTTGGCTCCAAGTGACCATCCGGCGGAAACAGGCCGCTGCATCGTGTTGGTGACGCCCGACGGCGAGCGTTCGATGAACACATATCTTGGTGTGACCGAGTTTCTGGCGCCATCAGATATCGACGAACAAATGATGGCTGACTCCGAGTGGATTTTTCTCGAGGGCTATCGGTTCGATGGATTGGAAAGTCAGGAAGCCTTCGCCAAGGCGATATCCGCCTGCCGAGGCGCTGGCGGCAAGGTAGCCATCTCGCTTTCCGATCCGTTCTGCATTGAGCGCCACCGCGCCGCTTTTGGAGAGATGCTGAAGGATCACGTCGATCTGGTTCTGGCCAATTGGATCGAGATCCAGTCGATGTACGGGCGCGGTGGCGATCTCGATTCCGCACTGGCGGCTGCCGCGGCAGAGGTCGAGACAGTTGTCTGCACCGACGGCGGCAACGGGGTGCACGTTGTGGCCGGGAGTCAACGTTGGCATGTTCCGGCGGTACCGACAAAAGTGGTAGATGTCACCGGCGCCGGCGATCTCTTTGCCGGTGCGTTTCTTTGGGGGCTCGCTGAGGGTTTCGGACCGGAGACCTGCGCGCGTATGGGTAACATCGCCGCCTCCGAAGTCATCAGCCATATCGGTGCCCGGCCTGAAGTCGATCTGAGGCATCTGTTCGCTGAGTCCGGGCTGATCTGAGGAACTGTAGAATGCGGATTGCCGCGCCGAATGGAGTCAATAGCCCGCAGTTCTGTCGACGAGGTGCAGCATAGGTTCCCCCGCTTCGCAGCGGCGGATGTTCTCGGCAATCAGATCACCTGCTGTTTCAGGACGGGTCTCGCTCGCAATGTGCGGCGTGATCGTCACCCTCGAATGGGCCCAGAATGGATGGCTTTTCGGAAGCGGTTCCTCGCGGAACACGTCAAGCGTGGCATGGGCGATTTGGCCGGCGTCAAGCGCCGACAGCAAGGCGTCGTCGTCTATGAGCTGCCCACGACCGGGATTCAGAACGATCGCGCCTGCCGGAAGCAGTGACAGGGTTCCGGCGTCGAGCAGGTTCCGGGTGGCGGAGGTCAGCGGAAGCAGAAGAACAAGGATTTCAGCGCGGGCAAGGGTCGACTTCAGCCCGGCCGGGCCATGCAGGCAGGTGACGCCGTCAATTCGCTTCGGCCTTCGGCTCCAGCCCGCTACCGAGAAATTCAGGGCTGACAGCGAATGGGCGCAGGCGCCGCCTAGTTCCCCAAGCCCAAGAACCGCTACCTGTCTGTCGCGGGCCAGCGGCGGCGGTGGATCAAAGCGCCAGACGTGATCCGGGTTTGCGATATCCGCATCCATCCCGAGATGGTGGCGCAGCACATGGCCGACTACCCATTCAACCATGCCTTCGGTCAGTCCTCGATCGACCATGCGTGTCAGTGGCTGGGTCAAGGTCCGGTTTTCCAGAATATCCTCGACTCCCGCCCAAAGGCTCAGCACCGCCTTGGCACGCGTGAAACATCTAAAATCCGGAGTCTCCTTGGTCGGAGCATAGATCACATATTCGGCGATATGTGGCTCAAGGTCAGGTGACAGTTCGGCTCTTATGCCAGCGCAGGAAAACGCCCTCCTAAGAGGACGTTCGTACTGCTTCCAGCGATGCCTGCCCGCGGCGAACAGAACGTTTATCATGCCATCCCCTAGATTCGGTTCCGCGGTCTATGGATATGCGCTGACTGCACCAACCCGAAACCGATCATCAGCATCAGCATGGCGGAGCCGCCATAGGAGATGAATGGCAGAGGAACGCCTACGACCGGCATCAGCCCGGTCACCATGGAAATGTTGACTGCGAAGAACAGAAAGAACGTGGCAGAGAATCCGAGAATGAGCATTGAGGAAAAACGGTCTCTGGTTCGAAGCGCCGAGACGATGCAGTAGAAAATGATGAGGGAATAGAGTGCCAGAAGGGACGACGCGCCAATGAAACCGAGTTCTTCCGCAAGCGTCGTGAAAATGAAGTCCGTGTGCTTCTCAGGAAGGAAATTGAGGCGGCTCTGGCTTCCCTGCATGAGACCGCGTCCGGTCCACCCGCCTGATCCAAGCGCGATCTTGGACTGGATGATGTGATAGCCTGACCCATGAGGGTCTGATTCAGGGTTCAGATAGGCGTCGATGCGCAGGTATTGATAGTCTTTCAGCAGCTGCCATTCAGTTCCCCGCAGAAATATTGCCAGCGCGGCCAATCCGCCGCCGCCCGCTCCCAATGCCGCGAAATAACCCCAATGTACCCCGGCGAGAAACATCATCATCGCTCCACCCAGGACGAGCAGAATGGAAGTGCCGAGATCCGGCTGGCGCAGGACCAGGAAGGTTGGAAGCAGGATCAGCACCGCCGGCACGGCGACCCAGAGCGGCCGCGAGGTCTTCTGGATGTCGAGGCGGTCGTAATAGGCCGCAAGAAGCATCACCATTGTCAGCTTGGTGAACTCAGAGGGCTGCAGCCGCATGAATCCAAGATCGATCCAGCGCTGTGCGCCCATGCCGACCGTGCCGACGAGCTCGACCAGCACAAGCAGCAGGATTGAAACCGCATAGGCGATTCCGGCGACGTTCCGCCAGAACCAGATCGGAACCATGGCGACCGCGAACATCACGGCGACGCCCAGCGCAAAACGCTTCATCTGAGGTGCGGCCCACGGCGTGACTGACCCGCCCGCAACTGAGTAAAGCATCAGGAATCCCAGTCCGGCCGCCGCAACCAGCAGGAGCGCCAGAGCGGGATTCATGTAGAGAATCTTGCCAGGTCCGGTGGGAACCTTGCTGCCGGTGAATTCGGGAAAGCTCATGCCCGCGACCTTCTTTGGGTGAGAATGGCCGGATCGCGCAGCTTGAGCTCTCGCTGCCGGGTCTCAATGGTTCCACGCTGGTTTTCGGGATAGGCCGAGAGCGGTGGCGTTCCTCCGTACAGCGCCTGAAGCACGATGTCGCGGGCGATTGGAGCTGCGGCAAGGGATCCGCCGCCGCCATGCTCGACGACTACAGAGCAGGCGATCTTTGGAACGTCATGCGGCGCGTAGCAGACGAAGAGCGCATGGTCGCGGCGGTCCCAGGGAAGATCCTCATTGGAGATGATGCCGTTCTTCCGCTCGGCCTCGGTGATGCTGCGGATCTGGCTGGTTCCCGTCTTGCCCGCCATCCGCATTTCTTCGTTTAGGATCCGGCTTCCGTAAGCCGTGCCTTTTCTTGAATTTACCACGTCGATCATGCCTTCGCGCACCAGCTGCAGATGTGCAGGGTCGAGTCCAAGGTCTTCCCACTCGGGCACCGGTTCTTCCCTTCCGTCGATTGACTTGATCAAACGCGGCGTCACAGACTTTCCCGAAGCGAGGCGGGCGGTCATTACTGCAAGCTGCAGTGGGGAACTGAGCACGAAGCCCTGACCGATTCCGGCATTCAGGGTATCGCCGACCACCCAGTCGGCACGGCGGTTCCTGAGTTTCCAGCTCCTGTCGGGCATCAGTCCCTGATGCACCGCCGAAAGTGGCACGTCAAAGCGCTGCCCGAATCCAAGCCGCCTCGCCATCGAGGCGATTTTCTCGATGCCAACGCGCGCCGAGATGTCGTAATAGTATACATCACAGCTCTCAGTCAGCGAGGAGAGAAGGTCAGTGTCGCCATGGCCGTGTCCGAGCCAGCAATGGAACCGCCGTCCACTGACTTCCGTATATCCATTGCATCGGACTTCCTGGCTGGGTGTGATGGCACCTTCATGCAGAGCTGCCAGGGCCGTGACCATCTTGAAGGTTGAACCCGGCGGATAGACGCCTTGGACGGCTTTGTTCGCGAGCGGCCTGAATTCGTTGGTCGTCAGCGCATTCCAGTCAGCGACCGAAATACCCCGCACGAATTTGTTCGGATCGAATGACGGGGCAGATCCCAATGCCAGAATGTCCCCGCTGCCGATGTCCATCACTACGGCGCTGGCGCTTTCCTCTTCCAGCCGGACCTGTACGTAGTTCTGCAGCTTGCTGTCTACGGTGAGCTGCACTTCTGCGCCGGGTTGGCTCGCCTGTTCACCCAATTGCCGCATGACCCGGCCCGTTGCGTTGACTTCCTCCCGCCGGAGGCCGGCGCGTCCGCGCAGAAGACGTTCCATTCTGGCTTCGACACCGGTTTTGCCCACCTGGAACCTGGGAATCTGCAATAGCGGATCGCTGTCGTTTGAAAGGTAGCCTTTGGTCATGTCATAGTCGCTGACCGGACCCACGTATCCAAGCACATGGGCGAAATCCAAATCCAACAGATAGGATCTGCTCAGCGTAACGTCGGGCCTCACCCCGGGTAGTGCAGGGCTGTTGGCCGCGACTTCCGCGAATTCGTCCCAAGTCAGACGGTCAGCGACGGTGACCGGGATCGAGGGATTTGATTTCGATATCTCTCTGAGCGCCCGTTCGGTTTCCTCTGGCGTCAGATCGACGATCCGCGCGATTCTCGACAGCACGCTTTCCAGATCATCCACGTCAGCCCGAATCAGGACGATGCCGTAGTTCTGCTCATTTTTGACAAGCGGAACGCCGTTTCTATCGAAGACAAGGCCTCGCGCTGGCTGAACCAGGCGAATGTCAATGCGGTTTTCGTCGGCCAGCAGGCGGAATTCCTCCACCTGTTCGATCTGCATGTGCCTGATCCTGAGGCCCAGAAGCCCGACAAAGCCCAGCTGCGCAGCGCCTAGTATCAATCCACGACGGGTTATCGTCCGGGAACTATCGTCGGCTTGGCCGGCAATCAGCGTCATCCTGCCTCTTCCCTCGCTTTTCCAGTGGCCGTCGTGGATGTGCCTCCGAAGGCATGCCTCGCCGCCATGGAGACCAGCGGATAGGCCATTATCGTCGAACCGGCCTGAAACATTGCTCTGTCCAGCAGCACCGATTCAAATAAGACAGCAGACAGGACGGCCACATTCGCCAACGTGGCCGCCAGAAGGACGCCCGATGCCAGAGCCCATTCCGCCACGAAGGTACGCTCCCGGACGCTCCGCCGCCGATGCCTCATAAACTCCGCTGCCAGGACCATCAGCGCAGCCCATAGGCCGATAGGGCGCATGAGAAGTATGTCTGCGACGAAAAAGACAACGGCAACCAGAGGCGTCGGGATCTGAGCAGGGCGGTGCAGGAGCCAGACGAATGTGATTGCGACCATTAGGTCTGGACCAGGAAACCTCCGTGGCCAGATGTCATAGGGAACTATGTTGATGAGCAGCAGCAGGCACATCAGGCAAGAGTAAGCCGTGCCTGAGAGAAGACGGAATCGGAATGGGGTGCGTTCAGCCATCGGTCAATTCCGGGAAGCTTAGCACGGGGTGTCGGCGTCGCTGCTCCACCAGTTCGCCGGGCTCGGTGAGCCGCTCCTTCGGAAGGGTTCGCAGCACCCGCACGAAGTCAAGTTGCCTGAAATCGGCAGTAAGCATCGCACGCAGCTTTCGGTCGGGCCCATCGACGACCTGGCCTACGAGAATGCCTTCCGGGAATACGCCACCGTCACCTGAACTGACGATCCGGTCGCCCGGGCGCACGAGCTCGGCATTGTCAATGAACTGCAGAAGCGGCTGATTCGAGTCGTCGCCGGTCAGAATCGCCCGCTGGCCTGATGGCTGGACAGTAACCGGGAGGCGGCTGTTGCTGTCGTTCAGCAGAATGACACGGGAGATCCTGTTTCCTACGCCGCTTATCCGCCCCACCAGCGCCAGGCCGTCGGTCGCGGCCCAGCCGTCGACGATTCCATCATGCGTTCCGATGTTGAGGAGTACGGATCGCCTGAACGGGGAGCCGCTGTCCGCGACAACGAGTCCGGTGATGTAGGTCAGGTCCGGTTCGGGTTTCACGTTGTTATATGCGCGGAGCTTCGCGTTTTCCTGCTCGAGCTGGAGCGCCGCTTCCTTCCATGCTTTCATTTTCCGCAGTTCCCGCCGCAGTTCGAGGTTCTGCGTGTGGATCCGGCTGTATGATCTCATGTTTTCCAGCATTTCGGCGGCGTGGGTCACGGGCACCAGTATCCAGTCGACGGCAGGCACGATCCGGTCCAAGATAAGCGCCCGCTGCCGTTCCGCCCGCGGGTTTTCTATTCGCCAGAACAGGAAGGCTGCCAATAGGAAGACCACCAGCGACCCGATCAGGATTCGCCGGATGGTGCGGAAATAGATTCTGCCGCTTTTTTCCCTGGCCACTCATGCCTCCAGACCGGCCCGGGATCGGCCCCAATCCGGACCGATGTGCCCGTGTCATAAGGGCTTCCCGCTTAATCGGCTTCAGCTTTCGTAGTCTATTACATGCCTGAACTGCTTTTCATATTCCAGAGCCAAGCCGGTCCCGAGTGCCACGCTGTTCAGGCAGTCGTTGGCGATGGTGACCGCGAGACCGGTCTGTTCCCTGATCGCCATGTCCATATCGGCAAGCAGGGCGCCTCCGCCTGTCAGCATGACGCCCCGTTCGACGATGTCGGCGGCCAGATCCGGCGGCGTCGCTTCAAGCGCGGCCATCACGGCCTCGCAGATATGCTGGATGGTTTCGGCGAGAGCTTCGGCCACCTGTGTCTGGTTGACCTCGATTTCCTTTGGCACGCCGTGCAGCATGTCACGGCCTCTGACGCGCTGGGCGGAGCCGCGTCCGTCGTCCGGGATCCGGGCGGTGCCGATTGAGGTCTTCAGGCGTTCCGCGGTCACCTCCCCAACCAGCAGGTTCTGCTGGCGGCGCAGGTAATTCACGATGGCCTGATCCATCTGGTCGCCGCCAAAGCGCACGGATTGGGCATAGACGATGTCTCCCATACTCAGTACGGCGACCTCGCTGGTGCCGCCGCCAATGTCTACCACCATGTTGCCGGTCGGCTCGATGATGGGCATGTCGGCGCCGAGCGCCGCCGCGATGGGTTCCGCGATCAGGCCGGCGCGTCGTGCTCCCGCGCTCAGTACGGACTGCCGGATGGCTCGCTTTTCGACAGGGGTTGCGCCACAGGGTACGCAGACAATGACCTTTGGTCTCGTCAACATCGAACGCATATGCACTTTGCGGATGAAAAACTTGATCATTTCTTCCGCGACGTCGAAGTCGGCGATGACCCCGTCGCGCATTGGACGGATCGCCTCGATGTTTTCCGGCGTGCGCCCCTGCATGAGCTTGGCTTCCGTGCCAACGGCCAGCACTTGCCTGCGTCCATGCCTGACATGATAGGCGACCACCGAAGGTTCATTCAGGATGATTCCGCGGCCCTTCACATAGACAAGAGTGTTCGCGGTTCCGAGGTCAATCGCCATTTCGGATGAGAACAGGCGTGAAAACAGTGACATAGGGTGACGGCCTTCCTTCGGCATTCCGGGTATCCGCGATTCCGCTCCCGGGCAATTACGAATATATAAAATCCTCAGGTGCTGAGGGGAAGGGCTGCGAAGCGACAAGCTGACAGATTAGATCAATACTCTGCCCAGACGGACGGTGACAGATTGTCCGCTCTCGGTTTTGCCTCCGCGGACGAGCCGCAAGTCGTTGGGCTGGCAATTTGCCTATAGAGATCCGTCTCTCTAAGAGGCTGAATCATAACTCATTGATTCAATTATATTATAATAATTCATGGCGTTATCTCCCGCGCCACACGTCGCATCAGGAACCGGCAGGCGGCCAGCTGGACCCAGGCCAGGGAGCTTTCCAGGGTTCTCTCCACATC
>JAJEAY010000009.1 GCA_022824145.1 Rhodobacter sp.
GTGAATAGGTTCGGCAAATTTCTTTATTTGTCCAAAGTCCCATGTGCCCGGACACTTCGAATCAAGATCCGGAATCCCGTCTATGGATCAATATTTCTTCATGTAACGGCCTATCAATTGTCGCTTGTCGAAAGTTGCCCCGCAACAGAGCATTTTTCAACGTCCGCACGATGGCAATTGAACGCCAACTGCACCTTGGGAGGAAGACCGAATGAAAAAGACCTTAAGCCTAACCGCATTGGCTATTGCGTTTGCCAGCTCGGCGGTGTTCGCCGGGCCCACGGGCACGTTCCGACAGGCCCACGAATATGGATTTGGCACCGCTTCGAGCCTTGATCCGATCTCCAAGGGTCGCGTGTTCCAGATCACCGAGAAGATCATGAACCGGCTGGTGCGCCCCGGTCTTGACGGCAAGCCCCAAGCTGATCTTGCGACCAGTTGGGAAGCCAATGAGGACGCCACGGTCTGGACGTTCAAGCTGCGGGAGGGCGTGAACTTCCACGACGGCTCGAAGTTCGATGCAGCTGACGTGGTCTATTCGCTGAACCGCGTGCTCGATCCCGAAAGCGACAGTCCGGCGCGCTCGGCTGTCAAGATGATCACGTCCGTCGAAGCTCTGGACGACATGAACGTCCGGATCACCTTGGATACGCCCTTTGCCGATATGCCGCTGCAGCTGATGGACTATCGGTTGCGGATGATCCCCGAAGGTTCGGGCGACGGCATTGCCACGACGGGCATCGGCACTGGCCCCTTCAAGGTTGAAAGCTTCGATGCCGAGGGTACAACAGTCTTGGTCGCCAACATGGACTACTGGGAGGGTGCTCCAGGCGTTGCGAGAATGGAGGTCATTGGCATTCCCGACGGCCAGGCCCGTTTGCAGGCGCTGCTCGGCGGTCAAATTGACATGGAGCGCGGGATAACAGCGCAGCAGGCTCCGATGCTTTCCGGATCAAGCGACTTTGTGCTGCAGGAGATCCCGACGGGCAACTGGCGCGGTCTGGTGTTCCGCACCGATGTCGAGCCCTTCAGCGATCTGCGCGTCCGCAAAGCCGTGCGCCTGGCGGCCGACCGGCAAGAGCTTGTGGACCTCATCCTTGGCGGTCAGGGGGTGGTGGCCTGTGACACGCCGGTCGAACCGAACGATCAGTACCGTGCCGACATCGAATGTCCGCAGGACATAGAGATGGCCAAGTCGCTGCTGGCAGAGGCGGGCTATCCCGACGGGATCGAAGTGGACGTTCACGTTGCAACCCTGGAACCGACCTGGCCGACGCTGGCGGTCGCCTACCAGGAACAGGCGGCAGCGGCAGGCATCAAGGTCAACGTCGTGCAGGCACCGTCAGACGGCTTCTGGTCCGAGGTGTGGATGAAGAAGGACGTCGCCGCCACGCGCTGGAACGAACGCCCGGCAGATCAGGCCCTTCACGAAATCTACCTCTCGTCAGCCAAGTGGAACGAAAGCTACTTCAAGGACGAAGCCTTCGACACAATGCTTGCCGAAGCCCGTCGCGAGCTGGACTTCGACAAGCGCAGGGCGCTCTACGTGGCCGCGCAGGAGTACCTTTGGGAAAACGCAGGTACGTTGATCCCGTATCACGTCACGCGTTTAGTCGGGGTCTCGTCGCGGGTAAGCAACCTTGACGAAGTCAAGAACGACGCGGTACGCTGGTACAAGATCACCGTTGCCGAATGACCGGCCCATGAACCCGGCCGGGGCACGTCACGTGCCCCGGTTTCTCGGATATCATTCAAGCTAGAGCTGTTTCGTGTTGCGAATGTTGATGCGTCGGCTCTTCCTCGGCGCAATCACAGTCTGGATCGTCTCGGTCATCATCTTCGCTGGCGTCGAAGTTCTTCCGGGTGATGCCTGCACGGCTTTCCTGGAGCGCGAGGCGCAGGGAAAGCTGTTGGAGAATTGCCGCGAAGCGCAAGGGTTGAACCGATCCGCGGCGGAACGTTATTTCGACTGGGCCTCGGGCGCCCTGCGTGGCGATCTCGGAGTGTCCGCCAACGGGCAGAAGAGCATCTCGGAACTGGTCGGCAACCGGCTGCGGAACTCCTTGCTGTTGGCGGTCTGCGCCTTGACCGTAGGGGTTCCGACGGCAATTTTCCTCGGGGTGGTCACCGGACTTCGACGCGACAAACCAGTCGATCTGGTCTTCTCGACCACCGCCGTCTTCGCCATGACGATCCCCGAATTCGTCTCCGCCACAGTGCTGATCCTTGTCTTTTCCGTCTGGCTTGGATGGCTGCCGGGAATCGTGCTGACCTCAGCGGGCGCGCCAGTCTCCGAGTTTTTTCCCGAAATCCTTTTGCCGGTGATCGTGTTGGCTATGGTGATGACGGCTCACATCCTGCGCATGGTGCGTTCCAGCGTGATCGAAGTCATGGCGGGTGACTACGTTCAGATGGCCGTTCTGAAGGGCGTCCCTTACTGGCGCATCGTGTTCCGCCATGCGCTGCCAAATGCGCTCTTGCCAGCGATCAACGTAGTTGCGCTGACCATCGCTTGGCTTCTGGGCGGCGTCGTGGTGATCGAGGTAGTGTTCAACTACCCCGGCCTTGGGCGCATGATGATCGACGCAATTTCGGATCGTGACCTTCCGGTTGTGCAGGCCATCGCCCTGATCGTGGCGACTGTCTATGTCGGAGTGAACCTGACCGCCGATCTGATGACCATGATCCTGAACCCGCGCCTGCGTACTCACGCGCTAAGGGGCACATGACCGACGTGGCCGCAATTCCCACCGAGAACACGCGCCTGCAGCGCGCCATGGGTGTCTTGCGCGACGTGATGGCCCGACCCTCCGGCGCGATCGGGCTGACGCTGGTGGTCTTCCATGCAGTCCTTGCGATCATCAGCCCTTGGATCGTGCCTTATGACTATAGGGCGATGGACAGCCTCTCGATGCTGAACGGCCCGAGCGGCGCCCACTGGCTCGGCACCGATCACCTGGGCCGAGACGTCCTGACACGCGTCCTGCTGGGTGGACGCGAGGCACTTCTGGTCACTGGCATCGCGACACCGGTCGCGGTCATCTGGGGCGGCCTCTTGGGAATCTTTTTCGGCCTTGTTGGCGGGCGTCTGGACGAAGTCCTCATGCGCGTCGTTGACGCTTTCCTGTCTCTTCCCTGGATTCTCAAGATGCTGGTCCTGATCGTAACTTTCGGCACCGGTATCGAGGTTCTGGTCCCCACGCTCTCCTTCTTCTACGGCATCCCGGTCATCCGGATCGCCCGCGCCGCCACCCATGACGTGGTGGCGCGCGACTTCGTCTCGGCAGCGCGTGCCCGCGGGCACGGGCGCATTACCGTCATTCGCCGCGAGCTGCTGCCCAACGTTCTGGACACACTGATGGTCGAAGGCGCGATGCGGTGGTCATGGATGCTGCTGGCTTTCTCGTCCCTGTCGTTCCTTGGCTTCGGAGTTTCGCCGCCCACACCGGACTGGGGTCTCATGATCGCCGATGCACGCGGCTTCATGTCTTTCGCACCTTGGGGCGTTCTCGGGCCGGTGATCGCCCTGTCGTCGCTGATCATCGGCATCAACCTGACAGCGGACGCTCTCGCGAAGGCTCTTGGCATCGACCGCGCCCAGAAAGCTCCGGTGTGAGTGCCCTGATTGAAATCCGCGACATCTCGGTCGGCTTTTCCGGCCGTGACGGGCGAACCCGGGAGGTTCTGCGCAACATAGACCTGACCGTTGCTCACGGCGAATGCGTGGGCCTTGTCGGCGAAAGCGGATCGGGAAAGTCGACGCTGGCCCTGGCAGCAATGGGATACCTGAAACGCGGATTGCGGCTCCTGAACGGAAGCGCCGCATTCAACGGCACCGACATGTTCACTCAGTCCCGTCAGGAGTTGGAACGCATCCGCGGTGGACAACTGGCGCTGATCCCGCAGAATTCCGGACAGTCCTTGACCCCGACACTGCGCATTGGCGCACAGCTTGGCGAGGCCTTGCGGCTGCATTCGGCACTTCCCGCAGACCAGCGCGCCGCGAAGACTATCGAACTTCTGGGGCACGTACGCTTGCCAGACCCCGAAGCCATTGTTCTGCGCTTCCCTCATGAATTGAGTGGTGGCCAGCAACAACGCGTCGCCATCGCCATGGCGCTCGCCGGGCAGCCCGAAGCGCTTCTTCTCGATGAACCGACCACAGGCCTGGACGTGACAACACAGGCCCATATCCTTGAGCTTCTCCGAGATATCGCCGCCGAGCGTGATATGGCCATGGTCTATGTCAGCCATGACCTAGGCGCCATCGCGCGGGTCTGCAAACGCGTGGTGGTCATGTATACGGGCGAAGTCGTGCTGGAAGGTTCGACTCGGCAGGTGCTGAAGTCCCCGGCGCATCCCTACGCACAAGGCCTTCTTGCCTCGATTCCCAAACTAGATGGCAACACGCTTCCGATTTCCCTTGACGGTCGCCCTCCGGCTCCGGGCGATGCGGGTGCAGGCTGCGCCTTTGCCGACCGCTGCCCCATTGTGCAGGACCGGTGCCGATCGGCTCGCCCGCAACTTGCCCCGTCCAAAAACGGCGATGTCATTCGCTGTTTCTTTGCCGAGGATGCAAGCCGCCGACGAGGACAGACTACGGGAGCCGAGCCGGTTCGGTATTCAAGCGGAGAAACGATGCTGGACTTGGACGACCTATCCATCAGCTATGCCAAACTCGGGCTGTTGGACCAGTTGTTGGGGCGAGGCAGCGGCGTTCCGCCAACGGTCGACGATATCTCGATCTCGATCGGCAAAGGCGAAACGCTAGGATTGGTCGGCGAAAGCGGCTCCGGCAAGTCGACGATTCTCAAGACCATCGCCGGACTTCTTCCGCCCGCAGGAGGCGCCGTTTCCACTGGCGATCAGGCTCTTCCGCCCACGGTCGAACTTCGCAGCCCCGCCCAGTTGCGGCAGATCCAGCTGATCTTTCAGAACCCTGACGACAGCCTGAACCCACGCCACACCGTGGCGGAAATCCTTGAACAGCCACTGAAGCTCTATTTCAGACTGACCGGTGAGAAGCTGCGTGTCCTCAGCGCGGAAATCCTCGAACGCGTGCGTCTTGGAGCGCACTATCTCGACCGGTTGCCCAGCCAGCTGTCCGGAGGCGAGAAGCAACGTGTGGCCATCGCGCGCGCCTTCGCCGCCAGCCCCGAGATTGTGCTTTGCGACGAAGTGACCTCGGCTCTTGATGTCTCGGTGCAGGCCGCTGTTCTGGATCTGCTGAACGAACTTAAAAAGACACAAGGCACGACATACATTTTTGTCAGCCACGATCTGGCGGTCGTTCGGGCTTTGTCGGATCGGGTGGCTGTCCTCTATCAGGGACGACTGTGCGAAATCGGTCAAACTGATCAGGTCTTCGGCGGAGAGTCGCACCCCTATACCAAGGTCTTGCTGGGCGCGGTTCTGGAACCCGATCCTGACGCCGTACCGATACTCACCGCTGATGATGTCGTCGAGCGCGCGCCACCTGTGCGCGGATGTCCGTTCCAGCGCAGATGCCCCAGAAGACTCGGCATGATCTGCGACACTGACACGCCTCCTTGGCAAAGTCCTGAAGCCGGGCATTCCATTCGCTGTCATATTTCGTTGGAAGATCTCAGTTCGGACTGACGTGGGCTGATCGGCGCTCGCGTCATGGCCTTGGTTTCGGCAGGGACAACAGGCAACTGCGGGCAATCCCTTGTCGAATGCGGCCAGGAGGCCACCGCTGGCATCTGGGTCTGCCAGTCCGGGAACTGTCAAAAGGTCGTTCATGATCCAGCGCGGCATCAAGCGTGCGGTGATTGCCACCGCCTGCAAGATGGTTCCATGTCATCCAGTCCCCGCTCAGTTCTGGCGACCCGACGGTTCTCAGGAAGCAATTCGAGCATGCCGGCACTCTCAGCAGTACGGGCTACGTTTTCGCCTCAGCCCAGAGGATGGCGTTCCAATCTAACGGTTCGGCGATTTCTGCAAAAGGGGAGGCACTTAGTGGTGATTAACGGGCAGGATTCCTGGCTTCCGACCCGTCCTTTGCGTGCGCTCGGTATCCGCTCCGGCGGCCTGAAACGATCGGGACGCCGGACGGAACGTGGCGCTGACTGCAGTTCCGGAACCGCCTCGGTATCGCCTTTGCCTGCCGCGCCGGACGGGATGGCCCAACGTGGAATAGACCCGTCAGGCGGCGAGGATCCAGCACCGAAGTCCGAACCAGGAACCTGTCAGCGACATGCGTTTACGGAGAATGCACAGTCGGCGCCGGCCTCTCCTGAACGGTCTGACGGAGCGGAATTCCAATTAAGGCTTATTGCTTTGAGTAAGGTGCCACAAGATGTTGTGGCGGTGTCTGGACGGCTGAATCGGCGGATCGGGCGCGGAATCTCCGGCGGCGGCG
>JAJEAY010000122.1 GCA_022824145.1 Rhodobacter sp.
CCACGCTAATGGTGTTCCAACCTGGAGGAGGAAATATGAAACACGCAGCGCTGAAATTTGCGGCAGCCATTGCCGTAACGGCCACCGCCGGACTGACTTTCGGAATGGCCGTCGCCGAAGAATATCCGACCAAGACCATCGAGGTTGTTACCCATGCCGGGAACGGCGGCGGTACGGACGTCACCACCCGGATGATGATGCTGCGCGCCCGGCGCGAGCTGGGTCAGGATATGGTCATTGTGAACAAGAGAGGCGGGGGCGGTGCGGCCGCGCTGGAATACTACAAAACCGTTCCTGCGGATGGATATACCATCCTGACGTTCACGGTCGGCCATGCGGCAGTGGTGGCAAAGGGGCAAGGCGGAATGACGATCGACGAACTGCGCCCGATCGCGCGCGGAACGGATGATCCCCAGATCCTGATGACCAAGTGCGGCACTTACGAGAGCGCGGAAGACTTCGTTGCCCAGCAGAAGGAAGCGCCGATCACCTATGGCGTGACCCATCTCGGCAATATCGACGATGTTTCGGCTTTCATGTTCGCGATGAAAGGTGGAATGCAGACCCCGAAAATGCTGCCGTTCGACGGCGGCGGTGAACTGGCGGTGCAGCTTGTTGCCGGCGCTGTCGATGCAGGCGTTCTGAACCTGGCAGAGGCGAGCGCACAGATCGAGGCCGGAGAGATCTGCCCGACTGTCGTGCTTGCGGACGAGCGCATGGCCAAAATTCCGGATGTGCCGACTGCAAAGGAACTCGGCATTCCGGTCAGCTTCTCTACGGTGCGCGGCTTTGCCGTCCACGCTGACACACCTCCCGAAGTGGCCGAAAAGATCGAGGCTGCGCTGCTGAAAGCCATGAACCACACGGTCTATCAGGGCTTCCTCACGTCCGTCGGACTGGACAGCACCTCAGTTGCAGGTTCCGACGTCTGGGGGCCGCAGATCGAAACGACGGTGAACGAGATGAATGCCGCCCTGAAAGAGCTGGGCTTCATCGAGTAACTTTAGCTGCTGGAACGGCCGGGCGTAGTGCCCGGCCGTTTCGGGTGGCTTCCCAACCCTCCTGCGAGCTGTCATGTCCGACAAACAAATGCCGACCGGCAGGTTTGAGCGCGTCCTGATACCGGCTCTGATCATCCTGTTTTGCATAGCCGCTTTCTATATCTCAACGACATTCAGGAAGATGCCGCCGATCCTCAAGCGGGGCATTCAGCCGTCTGATTTTCCGCAGCTTCTGCTCGTCTTGATTGTTGCGATGACGCTGGTCATGGCATGGTTTGATCCAATCCGCATCCGCGACCGTCTGCAGGGCACCGTTTGGGGAACATTGGCACTGTTCGCTCTCTTCGCCGCATTGACCGCGGTTGATCTTTTTCTGGCGCTCGGAGTGTTCGCAGTCTGCCTGACCGCGCTTTGGGGTGAGCGGCGGGTAAAAATACTGCTTCTGGTGGGCCTGGTCGCGCCGGTGGCGATCTTTTTTCTCTTTGATCAGGTGTTCGAAATCCGCTTTCCCCGCGGCCTGATCACCAACCTGTTCTACGGTTAGATGGACAGTTTCGTAAACGGGCTGTTCGCTCTTGGAGATCCCTATCTCCTTGCGCTCCTGTTCGCCGCGACGCTGGGCGGGGTGGTTATCGGTGCGCTGCCGGGACTGAATGCGACAACCGGTGCGGCACTCCTTCTGCCCTTCACGCTGACGATGGATCCTGTGCCAGCCATCGCGATTCTGACAGCGATCTATTGCTCGGCGACTTTTGCGGGTGCAATCACGGCCATCCTGATCAATACGCCCGGCACCGCCGCAAGTGCGACAACCTGCCTGGACGGCTATCCATTGGCGCAGCGCGGCGAGGCAGGCCGGGCGCTTGGAATGGCCGTCGTGGCATCGACCTTCGGTGGCATCTTCAGCGTGATCTGCCTGATGCTCGCGGCCCCGTTGCTGGCGCGGGCGGCATACAACTTTTCGCCGCCCGAGTACTTCGCACTGACGCTCTTTGGCCTGTCAATGCTGGCATCCATCGGTGATGGATCGCCCTTGAAAAACCTGATTGCCGGCGGATTCGGCATCTTCTTCGCGCTGGTTGGCGTTGACAATCTGACCACTGTCGAGCGTTTCACGTTCGGCTCCTACGAGCTTTACGAAGGGATCGGCTTTGTGCCGGTGATGATCGGTGTCTTCGGGATATCCGAACTGCTGGTGCAGGCGTCGAATCTGCATGTGAGCCGGGAGGCGGTGCGGATGAAGGCGATCAAACTGCCCACGCGCGAGGATTACCGGCAATCCTGGCGCGCGATCCTGCGTTCCTCCGGCATCGGCACGTTCATCGGCATTCTGCCGGCGGAAGGCGCTACCGTAGCATCGATGATCGGCTACAACGAGGCCAAGCGCTGGTCACGCACTCCGGAGGAGTTCGGCAAGGGCGCGATCGAGGGTGTCGCCGGATCAGAGGCGGCGAACAACTCTGCTACGGGCGGGGCCATGGTGCCGACACTGGCGCTCGGCATTCCCGGATCGGCAACCGCCGCCGTAATTCTCGCCGGGCTTATGGTGCACGGGCTGAGACCCGGGCCCACAATGTTCACCGAGCAGGCGGATTTCGCCTATGCGATCTTCTGGTCGATGATGCTGGTCAACGTCCTGTTTTTCTTCGTCGGACTGCGTGGCGCCAAGGTTTTTGCCCGCGTCACGCTGATTCCGGTGCAGGTGCTTTGGCCCTGCGTCTTCGTCTTTTCCATAGTTGGCGCCTACGCCCTCGATCAGTCCATGTTCGATGTCTGGGTTGCTCTGGTCTCTGGCGTCATCGGATTTTTCATGCGCCGTTATGGCTTCTCGGTCGTGCCTCTGGCCATCGGTCTTATCCTGGGCGGCATGCTGGAGCAGCGCCTCGGCCAGTCGATGGTTATGCTGAACGATCAATGGTGGCTGATGTTCACGCGGCCACTGACGCTGTTTTTCTTTGTCCTCACGGCCTTGGCTCTGTTCGGCCCGAGCCTCTGGCGAGTGGCCCGCCGCCAGCGCCATCCAATGATTTCGTCGGGAGAATAACTCATGACCAGGATCAAATCCGTTCGGACGCGTGTCTGGAACTGGACCGGACCTACAGTGCCGCCGCAGGGTAATTTCTGCACCAATGCCTCTGACGCGCTTTGGATGAAGGGCGACGCGATGGCGTCTTTCCGTTTCCATCAGTGGCTGACCTGCGAGGTTGAGGCGGAGGACGGCACAATTGGTATCGGCAACGCGGCTCTGGCGCCAAGTGTGGTCAAGAAAGCGATTGACGACTGGTACGCGCCCTTGGTGATCGGCGAGGATCCGTTCGACTACGCCTATATCTGGGAAAAGATGTACCGCCGCACCCATGCCTGGGGGCGCAAGGGCATTGGAATGACCGCGATTTCAGCAATCGACATCGCGATTTGGGACTTGATGGGCAAGCTGGTGGGCAAACCGGTGTTCAAGCTTCTGGGCGGGCGTACGAAGGAAAGAATCCCGGTCTATTACTCCAAGCTTTACGCCGACAGCGTCGAGGCGATGCAGCGGGAAGCCGAAGAGGCCGCAAGCCACGGCTACCAGGCCTTCAAGACCCGCTTTGGATTCGGGCCCAAGGACGGCATGGCGGGAATGCGCGAGAACCTTAAGCGAGTCGAGGCGCTGCGAGAGGCTCTCGGGTATGACGTGGATCTCATGCTTGAGTGCTACATGGGCTGGAACCTTGATTACGCCAAGCGCATGCTGCCCAAACTTGCCAAATACGAGCCGCGCTGGCTGGAAGAGCCGGTAATCGCCGACGATGTGGCGGGCTACGCCGAGCTGAACGCGATGAACATCGTGCCGATCTCGGGTGGCGAACATGAATTCTCGGTCATCGGCTGCAGTGAACTGATCCAGAAAAGGGCGGTCAGCGTCCTGCAGTATGACACCAACCGCGTAGGCGGCATCACAGCGGCGCAGAAAATCAATGCCATTGCCGAAGCCGCACAGATCCCCGTCATTCCGCATGCCGGTCAGATGCACAACTATCACCTGACCATGGCCAATACGAACTGTCCGATCAGCGAGTACTTCCCGGTTTTCGATGTCGAGGTCGGCAACGAACTGTTCTATTATATCTTCGAAGGTGATGCCGAAGCGGTGGACGGATATCTGCAGCTGGACGACGAAACGCCGGGACTGGGCATCACCATCTCGGACCAACACCTTGAACATTTCGAGATTACCGAATGAAACCTTACTCTGGAATCTGGCCCGTCGCTCCGACCGCCTTTCACTTCGATGGCACTCTCGATCTGGAAGGATCGATGCGTGCGCTCGACTGCATGATTGATCAGGGTTCCGACGGAGTCTGCATCCTTGCGAACTACTCCGAGCAGTTTCTGCTGTCGGATCAGGAGCGCTATGACCTGACGAAAGCCTCGCTTGACCATGTCTCAGGCCGGGTGCCGGTGATCGTGACAATCAGTCATTTCGCGACCTCCATAGTTGTCGCGCGGGCGCGGCAGGCCCGGGATATGGGCGCAGCGATTGTAATGATGATGCCGCCCTATCATGGGGCGACGCTCAAGGGATCGGCCCAGCAGACCTTTGAGCAATTCGCTGCCGTGGGCGAAGTGGGAATCCCCATTATGCTGCAGGATGCGCCTTTGTCGGGTGTTGATCTGGATATACCGCTTCTGGCGCGGATGGCGCGTGAGATCGAGATGCTGAAGCTTTTCAAGATCGAAAGCGCAGGCACGGCGGCCAAGCTGCGCGGCCTTCTGGCCGCGGCGGGTGATCACATAGACGGGCCGTTTGACGGCGAGGAAGGTATCACGCTGATGGCAGATCTTGATGCGGGGGCGACAGGCTCCATGACTTCGGCTTCGATAACCGATCAGATCAAGCCGGTGATCACGTATCATCTTGGCGGAGACCGCGATGCGGCGGGCGCAGCCTATGCCCGCGTTCTTCCCTCGATCAATTTCGAGAATCGGCAATGCCAGTTCCGTGCGGCCAAGGCAGCGATGATGGAAGGCGGAGTAATAGCCTCGGATTTCTGCCGTCATCCCGTCACTCCGCTTCCCGACTGGGCACGGCGGGAGTACCTGGACCTGATCCGGCCGCTTGATCCCGTAGTCTTGAGATGGGTGAAGTGATGGGCAGGCTCGTGGGTTGCGCGAATGAACCGCGCGGAAACATCGAATTGGAGCCGTGCAGGTCGCCTGCGTCGAAGGCGTCATGAACCGAGATCTACGCCCGATTCCCTTGGCATTGGCATCTGCGAATTGTCTTGTCCAAGACCCGCGCTGCCCATGGTGCTACGCAGGGCCAGCGCCAAGACAACACCGCCGCGCTCGAGCCGGCCGGTGCCCGGCATCTGCGGTGACATCTGACGGCCGCCATCGACAACTCGCCGCCCAGCAGGCGAAAAAAGTGAAAGTGCAGACTGAGAAATGACCAAAAAAACCATTGCCTTGATCCAAGGAGACCCGGCGGGCATTGGTCCCGAACTTCTGATCCGGCTTCTATCCGACGAGGAAGTACGCGCTGCCGCCGATCTCGTTATCATCGGCGCGCCTGAGATTTTCGCCCGCGGCGAAGCGCAGATGGGCGTGACCATCGAAGGCGTTCGCCACGCTCCCCTTGAGGCTCCGATCGAGATGGGCGAGGAAGAAATCCTGCATCTTGATCTACGTGTGGACGGTATCGGAGATACGGTTGTGGGTGAGGTCAGCGCGGCGGGTGGCCGATCCTCGATCGAAGGTTTGCGCAATGCCTTCGAACGCAAACAGGCCAGCGAGATCGACGGGCTTGTCTTCATGCCATTCAACAAGGGATCGATGCATATGGGCGGCAACGATTTCACCGATGAACTGGGCTTTGCGCGTGAGTTCTTCAGCCTCACCACCCGCGCCAGCGAATTCAACGTGGCGAACGGCATGTGGAACGGACGTGTGACAAGCCATGTGGCGATGAAGGATGTACCCGACCTGCTCACAGTCGAACGAATTGACGAGAGTATCGAATTGGCCGACCGAACTCTGAAAACGGCTGGATACAGCAGGCCGCGTATCGTGGTCGCGGCCTATAACCCGCATGCGGGTGACGGCGGTCTGATGGGGGATGAGGAGATCCGCGTCATTCGACCTGCGGTCGAGAAGGCCCAAAAGCGCCAGATCAACTGTGTTGGCCCGCTGCCCGCCGACACGCTGTGGCTGAAGGTGCGGGATGGTGAATACGATGCGGTGGTCACGATGTACCACGATCAGGGTCAGATCGCGATCAAGCTATTGGGCTTTGACCGAGGCGTGTCGGTTCTCGCAGGTCTGCCGCTGCCGGTAACGACTCCGGCGCATGGCACTGCATTTGATATTGCCGGGCAGGCAAAAGCCAATCCGGTGCCAACGAAGAATGCCTTTACCATGTGCGTAAACATGGCAAACAACCGTGCTGCGACCGAGGGCGTCGTGGCCACCGACTGTGAGGGAGCTTGAGATGACACTGACAGGCAAACATCTGATTTCCGGTGAATGGATGGGTGGCGACGCCACCTTCCGATCTGACCCGGCCCACGGTTCCGCACACGAGTTTGCAGTCGGTACGCCTGCGTTGGTCGACCGGGCCTGCGAGGCAGCGGAAGAGGCTTTTCTCGACTACGGCTGGTCCTCGCGTGACGATCGGGCGGCGTTCCTGAACAGCGTCGCTGACGAGATCGAAGCCCGCGGCGATGCGATCACCGAGGTCGGCTCCCAGGAAACGGGCCTGCCTGAAGCAAGGCTGCAAGGCGAGCGCGGACGCACTACGGGTCAACTGCGTCTCTTCGCCAAACATATTCTGGAGGGTGACTACCGCGATCTGCGCCATGACGCTGCGCTCCCTGACCGCAAACCTCTTCCGCGCCCGGATCTCAAGATGATCCAACGTCCCATTGGACCCGTAGCTGTCTTTGGCGCGTCGAACTTCCCGCTCGCATTTTCGACTGCGGGAGGCGACACGGCGGCGGCGCTGGCGGCTGGCTGCCCCGTGGTGGTCAAAGGACATTCCGCACATCCCGGCACGGGCGAGATAGTGGCGCAGGCGATAGATTCCGCGATTCGGAAATCCGGCGTACATCCAGGCGTCTTCAGCCTGATACAGGGTGGCAGACGCGACGTGGGTACGGCGCTTGTTCGGCACCCGTTGATCCGGGCCGTGGGTTTTACCGGCTCGCTCGCCGGGGGCCGGGCGCTTTTTGACCTGTGTGCCGGGCGACCCGACCCGATTCCATTCTTCGGCGAGTTGGGATCGGTCAATCCGATGTTTCTTTTGCCCGAGGCGGTCAAGGCTCGCGGGAGGGAGATCGGTGCGGGCTGGGCAGGTTCCCTTACTATGGGCGCAGGGCAGTTCTGCACCAATCCCGGTATCGCTGTGGTGCTGCCAGGAGCGGAGGGGTTTGTCGAAGCCACAAAGGCGGCCCTCGGCAACGTTGAGAGCCAGACCATGCTGACCGACGGAATTGCGGATGCGTATTGCCGCGGCGTGGCCCGGGTTTCCGAAGGGGCAACGGAACTTCTCGGCGCTGCCTGCGAAGGACGCGAGGCCAGGCCCTATCTCTTCACAATGACCGCTCGGAACTGGCTTTCCAGCCACGCCATGCAGGAAGAGGTCTTCGGCCCGCTCGGGATAGTCGTTACCGCCGAGGATACGGCCGAAATGGCGGAGGTTGCCCGGTCGATTCAGGGCCAGTTGACCTGTACGCTGCACATGGACGCAGGCGACACAGAGGTGGCGCAAACGCTGATGCCGCTTCTGGAGCGCAAAGCGGGGCGTTTGCTGGTCAACGCTTTCCCCACTGGCGTTGAGGTCTCGGACGCAATGGTCCACGGCGGTCCGTATCCGGCTTCCACAAATTTCGGCGCAACATCGGTCGGCACACTCTCCATCCGCCGGTTTCTGCGCCCGGTGTGTTACCAGAACGTACCAGATTCACTGTTGCCGGAGTCAAACTGACGGTCCAATTCAACATTATGTGCTGAATATATCACGATCCCACAGTATTTTGCGTTCTGATCGGGGATCGGATTTTATTTTGGCGACGACATGTTTGACCAAAAGCTGCCATTCGTTAGAATCAAATCGGGCAGTGAGAAGCGTAAAACCCACGAGGTGCTCGGCGAGAATTGTCGTGAAAACGCCTTGTGGGCAATGTCGGAGAATTTGCGGTGCGTTAAAATTTATGGAAGGCAGACAGGATGGCATTGATAGAAGCGGTCATTGCCCGCCCGTTCGAAAGGCGGCGCATATTTCGAGGTGTGGTGGCGTGAGTCCTGTTCTGGCAACGCTGGATCAGTTTTATACACGTCCAGAACTGGCACAAGCTTATGTTGCGAAGCTGATTGATCGCTGGTGCGACCCCGATGTGCTTTTTGTCGAACCATCGGCGGGCGCCGGCGCGTTTCTTCACCCGTTGCTTGATGCCGGTCGCAAAGTGCAGGCAATTGATATCGACCCTCAATCGCGGGCCGTTCGGCGCATGGATTTCCTGCAGTCCGAACGCGTCTTCGACGGGGATCACTCAGCAATCGTTGTTCTTGGCAATCCGCC
>JAJEAY010000003.1 GCA_022824145.1 Rhodobacter sp.
AGCAGCCGTTCCATGGCCGGTCCGAGGGACCGGAGGGACGCGAACAGCCGCCGCCCTGCCCTTTTCCCCGCCCGGGCGGGGAAAAGGGCAGGGCCTTGCACTTCGGAGTGGAAGCCGGGGTTCCATTTTCACTTTTCGAACAGCCCAGTCAGCGTTCCGATCCTTCGCCAGTGCAAGTGAGTGAATTCTAATCCACTGTATTAATTGCACTTTATTGGCGAAACCAAACCCATTAAGTTCCGAATCAGCGCCGTGACAACACCGCTGCCTAGGCCACAGCATCCTATTCCGCAACGTAAGCGTAAGCGATTTGGATCCGATAAACGTACACCATATGGGCCCGCAGCGGATGAAAGCTGCATCTCAAAGACCGGACATACGAAAGTACCTTGAACGCATGCTCACATGATGTCTCAATTCCAGCTTGTGCCACAGGGGGCGTCCACATACGACTAAAGCGAGGCGTCAACGTTTCAGCCAGTTGTCTTCTCGGCGTTCGCGCAGGGCATGATTGGTTCGAAGATGGGCGATGTTGTTCTTAGTCGCGACATCCCCTGGATGGTTGATCTCCATCAGCAGGGGTGGCTCAAGCTAGATGAACGTGTCTCTGGTCGTTGGCAACTTGACGAAATCAACAAAACCATTGCCGATACAAAAACAGGCGAGGCGAAACATCAACGAATTGTGGGTTAGAAAGTCGGTTCCCCGAAGACACTGACCGCCAATTCAGGTCCACATCGGCTGGCGGCCCAACCGGAACCCGCTTCCGTGACGAGATCCGGCAAGCATCATCCTGGCATAGTAGCGTGAGCTTCCACTTCGATCTGATCCTTGAACATATTTGCAGACAAGTCTGTGCGAAAATTCGATCAGAACGGCGCCTCACCCCATTCAAACATTACTATACCCGTGGTCTCGCGCCCACCCATCCTGCGATAAAGCGCCCGAGCATTGCTGTTCCCAGCTTCGGTTCCAAGCCAGACGTATTCGCAGCCCCGTTCAGCGGCAATGCCGAGCAAGGCATCCATGAGCTTTGCGGCGATGCCGCGCCTCAGCCAATCGTCCCCCGTTCCCACCTCATGGATGAAGAACTGCGGACGCTTGTCAGGATGCAGGAGAACTACACCTGAGGCCATGGCGACGACTCGACCTCCCGAGACCGCTACCACCATTTCATGGCATCCGTCATCCAGAAACCTTGTTGCCTGCACCGCATCGACAGCATTGTCGAATACGCCTTCCGCGACGGCTTCGAACAGTGCCGCATCCTCTGGACCAAGTCGATGAATGGTGATTGTCTCTTCTGTCATGAACCGAACCCGTTCCTGAAGTGTGAAGGCAATCATGAAGTTAATCGATCTGGACATCATCGTCACGTCGCCACCCGCGCCGGGCTGGGGCGGACGCTACTGGACCCTGGTAAAGGTCACGACGGATACCGGCATAACGGGATGGGGAGAATGCTATGCCTCATCGGTCGGGCCGTCCGCGATGGAAGCCGTCATCCGGGACGTTTTCGAGCGGCATATGGAAGGAGCGAATCCAGAGGATGTGGAGCTCCTGTTCCGCCGTGCCTATTCCAGCGGCTTCACCCAACGCCCGGACCTGACCGTAATGGGCGCGTTCTCTGGGCTTGAGATTGCCTGCTGGGACATTCTTGGAAAGGACCGCGACCGACCGGTGTGGGCACTGATCGGCGGAAAAATGAACGGCAGAGTCCGCGCTTATTCCTATCTCTATCCCCTGTCGCAGCATAGCCTGCCCGAATTCTGGATTTCGCCGGAACTGGCGGCTGAAAGCGCTGCTGCGCTGGTCGAGCAGGGCTATACAGCTGTAAAGTTCGATCCGGCCGGGCCTTATACAATTCGCGGCGGGCATCAGCCGGCCATGTCGGACATTTCGACTTCAGTTGCGTTCTGCGAAGCGATTCGATCCGCCGTGGGCGACAGAGCTGACCTGCTGTTTGGCACACATGGTCAGTTCAGCACTGCTGGCGCCATCCGACTTGGCAAGGCACTCGAACCGTTCCAGCCATTGTGGTTCGAAGAGCCGGTGCCGCCGGACAACCTGCTGGAATTCGCCGAGGTGGCGCGTGCAGTGAACATACCTGTCGCGACAGGCGAACGGCTGACCACAAAGGCGGAATTCGCGTCCCTGCTTCGAATCGGCGGCGCTGCGGTCCTGCAGCCAGCGCTCGGACGATCCGGCGGAATCTGGGAAACCCGAAAGGTCGCGGCCATAGCGGAGGCGTTCAATGCACATCTGGCGCCACATCTCTATGCGGGATCTGTTGAATGGGCAGCAAACATCCATCTGAGCGTCTCGATTCCTAATCTACTGATCGCAGAGACCATCGAGACCGAGTTTCACAACCGTTTGATTCGGGGGGCGATCAAGGTGGAGAATGGATTTGTGCCAGCCCCCGAAGGCCCCGGTCTCGGAATTGACGTGGACGAAGAACTCGCCCGCTCCCATCCCTATGAAGGCGATAGGCTGCATCTAGAAATGCAGGAGGCTCCCTGCGACTATCAGAACGGCAACATCTTTGAAGGCGGAGCACCTGTGCGTGACCTTTAGTTCGATGTCCGGAAAACAGGCCATCCTGCGGGCGAATTTCCACATTAGAGTGCTGCCACTGCCAACCACTCCGGCAGCCTGGTCGGTAGAGAAAGTCCCATTCCAAACACAAGAAATGAGAGACTCATGAACTAAGGAGGAAACATTCTGCTTCGACATGCCGCAGCAGAATATATGCAGGCGGCGCCGTCATGCTTCATATTGTGGATGTTCAAGACCATGTGGTGCGAAACATTCCTGCAGGCACCATCATGTCGGACATTGGCTGCTCGTTGCAGAAGATAGGGAATCGGCTCGGCAATTCAGGCAGCGAAGCAGTTCCGGCGTCTTCAGGCCACAGCGCCGGAGACGAAAGGCAGGTTCTGATGAAGCGGGACGGCTGAACGATTCCAGGTTGGCGGGCAGACGCTCAACGGCCGAACTGTCAGATACAGCGCTGACCGGATGGGAAGCCCGAAGGAGGGCCGGCGCAAAAGCAGTTCAGTCACGCCAGCGCGGTGTCGGCACGGTGCTGAACGCACGGCCACAACCGACGGATGCCTGCCTCACCGGGGATGCCAGACTGCCGCAGTCCCGGTCAGGTCTTTGCCCCGCCGGCGAAGACCGCGTCCAGGCTGTCCGCGTCCAGAACCGCCACGGCCCAGGCCTCGAGGTCGTCCGCCGCGGCGCCGCGCACCCGGTCGCGGACCGCCGCAGGCAGCCGCCCGACCCTCCGTTCCAGCACCCACAGCAGCAGCGCGGCCTCGCCCTCAGCCCTTCCCTTCAGCAGCCCCTCCGACCTACCCTT
>JAJEAY010000279.1 GCA_022824145.1 Rhodobacter sp.
GGGAATCGCCGCGATGATCGCCTGGCAGAGCCCCGTCGTCGCTTTCGATCCATACCAATTCGCCATCGCCGCCTCCGAAGTGATTCGCCCCGACGGAAAGCGGATAGGACAGGCGGGCTATGCAGTCAACCGGAAAAAAAACGGCCCGGGTCAGCCAGCAACGTCGTAGTTTAACCGCTTACACTGATCCTCAGGGAAAAACGCTCGCTTGCTGCGCGGGAAAAAACCGCACGCTCATGCTCGAACAATGTGACACCCTACACCCTGCTCAGGGGAACCCCCTCCGCAAAAGCCGCCGCGGCCGCCGCAAGGCTGCAGGCCGGAACCGCGGCGACCGACGCCGAATGCGAGGCGCTCAGGGCCCGGCGGTCGGAAACCCCGAAGCACGTCACGGTGGCCGAACCCGGAGAGGACGACCGGCTCGACGCGCTGCCGTCCCGCGAGAGGCTGCTGCCCGGCATCGTCCGGATGATCGCCTGCCGCGCCGAGACCCGGATGATGCCCGCCGTCGCCGGGGCGCAGGGCAGAAAGCAGCGCCCGCGGCGTCCCCTCGCCGAACTGTTCCGGTCCGACGCTGACATCATCCCCGAGCCGGACAGCGGCGTCCTGCGGGTGCGCGTCCTCGGAACCGCCAGCAACGCAGGCGACGCCGCCCTGAGGGGGCTGCTCGACGAACTCACCCAGACACGGACGCTGTTCCCCGGAACCGGCCTGCGCATGGTCTACGAACTGCCCGGGGAAGGGGATGGAACCGGCCCGGCGGGTCCATGAAAGCTGGAAGAAAATCTCCCGAGGTCAGGACGTCTGAGACTAGGAAAATATACTGGGCGATACAACCCGCATGAGCCTGACCATGAGGCTCCAAATCCGCCACGCCTCAAACTGGTGATCCGTTCGCCGGGCCTGTTTTCGAGGGACTTTCACTGCAGGGCGGATCCCTCTCGTCGATCTCATGAGTAATAATACACAGAAGGTCACGAGATAGAAGAGAGAGGCTCTTTTCTGCGACAGATACCAAACTTTAACGCCCTCTGGCTGCTTTCTTACATATCGGTAAGTGGCGTGTGTGCAAACGGGGCCTTGGGTGAGCTTGCACGGAGCCGTCCGCAAGTCCCGTTGATAACGAGCTCGCGAAGGATTTTAATGGCGAGCGGAAAAGCGAACAGGATACAGGTATGGCAGTCTTCGTCACTATCACGTAAATGATGGCAAGTTCCACCTGTTGATAGCTTTTGACAACCATGTGCTCCCGCATCGTTTGCCCTTACCGACCTTGCTAAGCTTGAGTTGCGTAGATCCGTCCGGTGCCGCAGTTCGGCATAGCTTTTCCAAGCGGAACTGCGCAACATTAGGTCGGACCGACAAAATTACCGAGATGTCGCATTCAACATCTCTGTTCTTTGCTTCTGGAGGGCTCAAGCCATTTCTTTTTTATTTTGGCAGAACGGCTTTAAATGGTGTTCAGGCGGTAGTGAAGTATGGTACAGGGACTGGTTAAGGAAAGGGATGGCCGGTCATAAGTCCGCAAGAATCGGCGTTATTCGGAGAGTTGCCAATGAAAATCGTACCACCGGAACCAAGCATCAGGCTTTACGAAGACGGATTCGAAGGCAAGGACATTCTTCAAAGGAGGAGGCTGGGCGCTGCCTTGTCTGACCTTTTGAACCGAATTGACGACCCTCTTGTGATTGCTCTCGATGGTAAATGGGGGACCGGAAAGACATATTTTCTGAAGCGCTGGGTCGCGGAACATGCCCGCGGCGAAGGAAGAGTCGCTGTCGTGTACTTTGACGCATTTGCGCACGACGTTTTCGGCGATCCGTTACCGGCGCTGGTTTCCGCTCTTGAGGAACGAATTTCTGGATCAGACGCGGACAGTTCCACTGCGGAGAAAATTGAGGAGATAAAAAAGGCGGCGTTCAAATTGGCAAAACCGATCGCACGCGTCGGACTAGCGGCTGCCGGAGCGGGCACCTTACTAAATACCGCTGACGAATTCGCGAAGGCTCGCAATGAAGATGCCGTAGACAGTTACAAAAGATTCTGGGAAGCGGAGGAGGGCCGACGGTTAGCCATGAAGAAATTCCGGGACGCCATTACATCCCTTGCGGATCGGGTAAGCGGCGGCACGGGTTCGACGGTCGTTGTCGTGGTCGACGAATTGGACCGCTGCAGACCGGACTACGCTCTTGACGTGCTTGAAGTGATCAAGCACTTTTTCACAGTGCCGCGTCTGCACTTTGTGCTTGGCGTAAACCTGACTGCAATCGAGGACATGGTTCGCGCGAGATACGGTTACCGGATTGATGCTCATGCCTATCTTGCGAAGTTCATTCAGGTGACTCTGGATCTTCCGGATGAATTCAACGACGCGAACCAACAGAAGCATTCCGTACTGGTGTATCTTGATCACCTTCTCGGAGACATGCGGATTCCGCCGAGAGTCGCCGGTCAGTTGCGACAAACGGTCAAAGTCGTGTCCCGTTCGAACAACGTTTCCTTGAGGGATATCGGAAACATTGTATCGTCGCTGTCGCTCGCTGGCGGGGAAGTCGCAGAAGGCCAAGATCTTTATGCTGGCTGGAATATGGTAATGATTCATCTGGTCGTATCGAGGATCGTCCGGCCTGATCTCTATCCGAAATTTCTGGATGCAACCATCACCCCACCCGAACTAGAATCGTACTTAGGCGCGACGGAGGTAGTGCGTCAAGAAAATTTGCACGGGAAATTCAATCCTGACCACGATTCCAACATCTCATTAAGTTACTATGTTTGGATCTATCTGTCTCGCAACGGGCAGATCAGCGATGACGATCCTAGAATTCTCAAAGAAATTGTTCCCCAACTATTCGCTGGGCGCCATTCAATTGGGATGCCCACGCCGCGGAGCCTGCCGATGCAAGTCCACCGCAGATTCCTGGACCGTTTCAGCTTTTTCCGCGACACTTGAGTCTAAGGACTCCAATTTGCTCCCACACGCAGAACCATGAAAGGCGCAACTTCGTGATCGCCTTCCCGGCTTTGGTTCCACTCTGCAATGGTCACCGTCAGGCGCACCCGAAGGCGGTTCGAGCCGCTCCGGCCACCGAACTGCTGGGAAGCAGCGCTCCCGTAGCCGGAATCACTGGGGATTCCGCTTGCCGGGGGCCTGCCGCGGCCGTTGAGCGGCTGATCGCTAGGGCCTTCGCGGTTGTGGACTCTCCGAGACGTCTTGAGAAGGTCGTGGCCCTTCCCGGCCGGACGCGCGACCTTACCGGATTATGTGAGCTTCTGGAGGATCTTTCGTATCGAGTCGTCGACCAACGACAGGACGTTCGGCGCGGAGAGGTCACTTGAGAACGTTGGAGAAAGCGGAACCGGCCCCAAATCCAGGCCCCCGGATTCCGGCAGACGCCCCGAGCGCGGGGACTTTCGTATCCGAATGCCATTGCCGCGCCGCCGTCTTTTGAAATCGGACAGAACTGTCCTGTATGCCGGTCATGAAAGGCAAGGAATTCATTGCGCGGGTTTTGGCGAGGAACTGATCCAAAGCGCGCGGGAAGCCCTTGCCATCGCGAAGGGCGACATGGAACCCGCCGGTGCGTTCATCCCTGAAACGGTGGATGTAGCGGCGATCCGCAGGAAACAGAGACTTTTCCAAGCGGTATTTGCCGAACGGTACGGACTGCCGGTTGCGACGCTGCGCGACTGGGAACAGAAGCGGCGCTCGCCGGATCGGGCCGCAATTGTTCTTCCTGCGCTGATCGAGCGCAATCCAGAGATGGTGGCTGACACTTTGGCTGCATCCTGACGCCGATGGCTGAGGCCACCGAATAGCGGACCGGCGAAGGTTCCAGACGTCCGGAAGGATTCGGTCGTGGATGAACGCCGTGCTTTAGCCGCTTATTTAGCGGCGGCGGTCCCGCCGGGAATTCGGCGGCTGAAACGCCACCGAGACATGCGCCTCGCAATATGGCTTGCCGGGCTTCGCAGGCAGCCCGCAGAACCAGAATTCATCCGTCGCAGGGTCGCCGATCGGCCACTTGCAGGTTCGCTCGGTCAACTCCACCAGACTGATCTTCAGGGCTTTCATCTCCACCTCGCGGACATTTGCCAGCGCCTCGGCGCTGACTTCGTTCGCAGAGGGTTGCGGAGGAAGTGGCTGATCGGCTGGAACAATTGTCTTGCGTACGGGAACCGCGGTTCCATTCGCTGTCACTTCGCCGGAACTGCCGGTTGCGGGTTCCTGCGAATCCGAACCGTTTCCAGCGCCGCCGGATGCTTCCGTCGAATCACTCGATTCGTTCGGGCGGTTTGACAGACCAAGCCGGTGTATTTTCCCAATGACGGCGTTGCGTGTCACGCCTCCGAGCTCTTTCGCGATCTGGCTGGCGCTCTTTCCGTCTTTCAGGAGTTTTTTCAGGAGTTCAACGCGGTCTTCAGTCCAGGACATCCGTAATTCCCTAGTCGCAGCTGCCCCACTTCACCGAACGCAGCTGCATTCAGTCACGTTCGGGCCGCATTGGATTGCCGTCTATCCGTCATGGAAAACGGCACTATGCACAAAGACAGACATGGAAGGCAATTGCGCCTGTGCAACCCCTGTCTCACGCCACGCCGGATGCGTTCCGGTCAAGGCATCGCCGGATCAAGTAATGGCATGCGCTCGGGAATTCAAGGGCATGGGTTTACAGCCAACGGAATTCCAGCCCTGTGGCAAGTGCAGGCGGGCACACCCGGACGTCAGCGAATTTGGGCTTCACATATGCTCTGCGATAAGCTATGTCCCTCGTCCATGATCACGATCGCAAATAAATCGATGCTGCGACGCCGCCGACGCTTCCACGTCTGCCTGTGATTTTGTGCGCGCGTCCGCGTGATCAATCCCAGTCATTGACCTAACAGCTGCCGACACAGCGTTCCCATTTTGATTCAATGAAAGGATCCGAGCCATGATCCCGTCAGTAATGCCGACTTACAACCGCGCTCCCATTGCATTTACGAAAGGCGAAGGCGCCTGGCTGACGGCCGAGGACGGCACGCGCTATCTTGATCTTGGGGCGGGTATCGCCGTGAACTCGCTTGGCCATGCCAATCCGGCGTTGGTACAGGCCCTGACCGATCAGGCGAAGGAACTTTGGCACGTCTCGAATCTCTACGATATTCCCAACCAGCAGGCACTGGCCGATGCGTTGGTCGAGCACACTTTCGCCGATACCGTCTTTTTCACCAATTCCGGCACGGAAGCTTGTGAACTGGCGGTGAAGATGGCGCGCAAACACTTTCATGACAAAGGCGAGCCGGACCGCACCGACATAATCACGTTTGCCGGCGCCTTCCATGGCCGGTCGTCAGCCGGAATCGCGGCGGCCGCATCGCCGAAACTGACTGAAGGGTTCGGTCCACTCCTGCCCGGATTCGTAAACCTGCCCTGGGGCGACCACGAAGCGCTTGAGGCAGCGGTTGGCGATACCGTTGCGGCAATTCTGGTCGAACCCGTGCAGGGCGAAGGTGGCATCGTGCCTTTGCCTGATCAGTGCCTGAAGGGTCTTCGCGCTCTTTGCGACGACCATGGAATCCTGTTGATACTCGATGAGGTGCAGTGCGGAATGGGACGTACCGGTCGCCTGTTTGCCCACGAGTGGGCGGGAATCGCACCTGATATCATGATGGTGGCAAAGGGAATCGGTGGTGGCTTTCCAATCGGTGCGTTGCTGGCGACGGAGGCGGCAGCCAGTGGAATGACCGCCGGAACGCATGGATCGACCTACGGTGGCAATCCCCTTGCCTGCGCCGTGGGACTGGCGGTCATGAACATAGTTTCCGAACCGGCGTTTCTGGAGGAAGTGAACCGGAAGGCCGGCCTGCTCCGGCAGCGGCTTGAAGGATTGGTTGCGGCACATCCAGATGTGTTCAGCCATGTGCGCGGTTCGGGCCTCATGCTTGGAATTGTGTGCAAAGCGGCCAACGCTGACGTTATCAATGCATGTTATGGCGCTCATGTGCTTGTCGTTCCGGCTGCAGGGAACACGTTACGCATAATGCCGTCACTGACAATTTCGGATGACGAAATTTCGCAGGCGATCGAACGTCTGGACCAGGCCGCGGGTGAGGTAACCGCCAATGCAGCGAACTGAATACAGGTTTGAGCAGGTGACCCGCACGGATTTCCCGTTGCTGTACCGCTGGCTGGAAGAGCCGCATGTCGCGGCTGTTTGGGGAAATCCTGACGATGAGATTGCCCTGATCGCGCAGGAAGTGGATGGCGGCGACTGCAAAATGCATATCGTTCACTGGGACGAACCAATCGGATACATCCAGGATTGGGACGCCATGCTGGAAACCCACTTCTGGGAACTTCCAGAGGGCGCCCGGGCAATAGACACTTTGCTGGGCGAATCAAGCTTCCTCAACCAAGGACATGCAAAAACGTACGTCAGGCAATACGCAAATGCCCTGCTTGCC
>JAJEAY010000027.1 GCA_022824145.1 Rhodobacter sp.
AGGTTGGCGACGGTCCTCTTTCGGATCCTCTTTCCCTCGCGCCACGCCTCTCGCAGGAGGATGGCGGGCTTTCCGGCCTGGTTTGGGACGGATTCGATGTTGAAGGCCATGGCGGGCACCGGTTATGGGAACATGCTGTGCGCAAGGAAGCCCGATTCGTCTATGGTGTCAAGAAAAATCTTCAAGGAAACCTGCGCCGAACCCGAGTTCCCGCTGGGCGGCCCGTCGGGCGCGCCGGAAATGGCGGCGGCGCGCGTTATGGCAACATGACTCCAGTTACGGGGGGTCTGAAATGGTGAATTCCCGTTTCATGTCAACGGGTTGGAGGCAAAAATGCCGGTTTGAAGTTCCGCTTAAACAGCGTTATGTTCGGCGCGCTCAAGGTGACGATGTCGCCTTGGCTTTCGGCAAGTGCGTCGAACTGCTTGAGAAGGCAATCCAGTTTCTATTGTGTTGTCATGTGCACTTTTGCCGTGCCCAGTTTGAGAGTTCGTTGTCTGCGGTCAGTTCACGGCAGCGAAGCCGTTTGCCGACCATGCCTTGCGTAAGCACGGACATTTGGTCGGCGGTATCAAGATCGCGAATGTTGTGGCGTCTCGCGAATTCGTTAACGTAGCGGTGCAGGTGTTGCGGGGACATATGATGGAATTTCCCGTGGTAGCCTCGCTTGAGCAAAGCCCAAAAAGGACTCCATCCCGTTCGTGTGAGCCATGCCGTTGACATGCTCGGAAACCGAGTGGTTCACGCTTTCATGCTCGAACCGTATTCCCTTGTAGGCGGCGGCTTCATCCGTGTAGACCGTCGTGCCGTCTGCAACCCGGTCGGGGGGGGGAAGCCCTACAGGGATTCCCTGTCGGTCTTTGCGACCACCGCTGCACTGATCTCCTTGCTGGCGCGATCCTTCGCACTCGCCACTGCAGTCTTTCCAGCCGTGGCGCGACCGGCCCGCTGCTTCTTCTTGCCGTGGTTGTTCTTTTCCTTGCCGCCCATGTAGGTCTTGTCGACATCGACAGGACTAGGAAACGGCAAGCCGTCGCCAGCGTCAAAGCCTTCTCGGATGCGCTGCATCATGTGTCACGCGGTGGTCTGGCGGACGCCGATCTGCCGGTATACCTCCATGCTGGCGGTGTCCTTGATGCCGCTGCACATGATGTACAGGATGCAGATGGCGACTGCCCATTTTTGCTAGCCGAGCGGGCTGGACTGCATGACAGTGCCGTGCTTAACGGAGAAGTGGACCCGACAATCCCTGCAGCGATATGGCATGGGCTTGCGGTCCTTCGTTGTGCGGGTGTTGGTCGATCCTCAGTGCGGGCAAAACCGGCCATTCGGCCAACTTTGCGCTTCGAACCATGCCTCGGCGGTTTCATCGTCGGGAAACATATCCAACAGTTCGAAAACTGTGATACCCTTCCCGCGAGACCGTCCGGGTGCTTTCTTCGGCATCGTATCGCCACTCCGTTTGTTGTGGTTAGTATATAGTGATTTTTGCCTTCGACGGCGAAGCATCTTTGACGCGTGTTGTATCTGGCACGATCATCGGCTCTCAGGACTTCCGATGATTGTCTCAGGGCATTTCCGGGGCGTCGACGGGAAATTGGCAATTTCTCGGAGGTCATGAGAGTTCGCTGGCGTCGCAACCTGCGATCCATACGATTGGGTCCCGATGAAGGTGCTTGCAGGACTTGCTCGCCGACGATCGGAGTGAATAAGGACAGTTCTTCGGCGTGCGAACCCGAGTGTCGATCTTGGGCGAACCCGGGATCGTGGTGGCGATCGTTGCGCCGTCGCGCGCCGGCGTGGGCAAGCAATCGCGGCGTGCCTTGCTTGTCGAAATTGCATCATGTTCAGCAGGTCCGACACTTGAAGGGCGCGTTGTAGGGGTGAAAATGCTACGGATGCGCAGGGTCTTGCATATGGATTTCGTGCGTAAGCCAGTTGCGGTGATGACGGGGAGCAAAATGGGAAACGAGAATTTCGACGTGGAGAACTGGATCAAGCGGCTGGCCGAGGCTCTGAGCGGACTGATGCACGTCCAGAAAGACCATGGGGAAGAACTGGACCAGCATCGTTCGCTGGGCTGGCGCGGCAACGAATCCTGGAACCCGTCGGAAAGCTACATGAGCCTCTACTGGAACGCGTCCAAGTTCGAGTCCCGGCATCCCGAGCGGCGCTACGGTCCGGTCCGAGACGCCCTTATGGAAGTCCGGGGCATCTTGTCAGGCCATCCCGGCATGGCGAAACTGCTGGACTCGTCTTCCAGCCGCGAGATGGGGATCCGGTTTGTCACCGGCAAAGCGGAATGGAAGCCGTTTGCAGTGATCGGCGGATTGATGGCGCGCGGCCTTGAAGTCGGCGAAGACGGGTTCAAGGTTGCGTGTGCAGAGCTCAACCAGCTGCTTGACCCGGGCGGCGATCGCGGGCCCGTCGGTGAGAATCTCCACACAGGATGCCATGTCGTCCTGTTTCAGGGCTTGATCGTCGACGAGGAGATTCGCATCGGTGAGGACCTGACGATCATGCCCTTCGGTCAACTGGAGGAGTTCGTCGATGACGCCATGCTGGATTATCTGATGCCGGGGACCGCCAAGAACCGCGCGGGAGACCTCTTCGCGGCGATCGTCAAGCGGTTCCGGTGGCGACCGGAGATTGGAAAGGGTGGCGAGATGCCGAGGTACGAATGGTCCGAGGCTGAACCGTTCTTCGAGGATGCCGAAGTCCTGATCGAGCTCCTGTCGCTCTTTCACGCAGCGCCGATGGTCCGTCTCGCGTCGATCCCGTGGCGGTATCACAGAAGGGCGTGCCTGCTGCTTGGCGAAATGGGATTCCATCGTAGCTTTCGTGCCGACGTTACGCCTTTGCCGTCCAGATTGATGAATTGGCCGATCGGAGGCAGGGGCGACGCGATCGACGCGGCTGCCAAGACGTTTTCAGCTAGAAGCGGAGAGCGGTACACGCATTGTGCGCCGGCAATTGCACGGCTTGGCGAGGCGCTCGCCAGGCAGGGAAGATTCCGAATTGACGACCAGATTCTGGATGTCGCGATCGCGCTGGAGCGGCTGTACATGCCGAGAGACCGAGCCATCAGCGCTCAATTGCAGTGCTGCGTGGCTGAATTCCTGGGCGGCGGCGATGAGGAACGCTCCCGGATGAAACGTGAGATAAAGCACTTTTACGACGTACGGTCGGCGATCATTCACGGACCGAAGGACGAACGGAAGAAGCAACTGCTTGAGGAGCGGCCTAGAGCTTTCCGCAACGGGTCTGAACTGGCGCGCAGATCCGTCGTCAAGCTGTTGAATGAGGGAACGCAGCAAGATGGAGAGGAAATACCCCTCAATGCAATGGAAGATAATCCAGAAGTTCGTGTGAGTGGCGCGAAGGCGACCGTTCCGGGCTATGCAAACAGAATCGGCCAGACTGTCATCAGGCGGACGGATGCTTAGGGCAACGACCACAATCAGGTCGTTTACGAACTGGAGTGCGGCGATTGCCGGGAACGATATGGCGTAAACGGCTCGGACATCTGGCAAAGAATGTGCCCGAATTGCGGCGGTGGAAGACCGGGATTGAACCATTCGTAGGTCGGCCGACGAATTGTATCGGCCTGTAGTTGTCGTGAGAGAGGGACGCGGCAAGTGGATCCGGTCAAGCTTGTTCCTGCGATCTGGGGATGCAGGGATCGGGAGGGCCGGGTTCTCAGGCCGAGAGACCGCGTATGCTCCCGCGATTCAGGCTGTATGCTCCACGTGCGGTGGTTGAAAAGACATGAGTAATTTCAACGATATATAATCGCGTTCCCGGAGCATACACTCGGTCCAACACCCCCAGGTCTCAGTCTGGCTACGAAATTCCCCGAATGAACCGGCCAAGGGGAGACAGGGCACATCCTGCATCAGCGATGCGTGGGGTGTGAAAACAGAGCCGCTCGGGCGGTCAGGACAGCAACAGCCGTCTGCATGGATGATCAGGGATTGAAAACCGTGCAGGATCAACGGTCTAGCCCGAGCGGCGCATGAGCGGCAGCGCCCGGAACGGGCCTGCCGCAAGGCCCGGGACAGCCGGAGAGTCGCAGTCCGGGGAACAATTGTCCCCGTTTGGCGCGCATTGCGCGCGCAATGCGCCGCAATGCGGGCGATACACGACCGATACACGCGCGGCATGCGCGGAAATCGGGCGTGTCCGTCGGATTCAGGTGGTGCACGAACTCGGTTTTGGGCGCAGTCCACGATCGCGAGGTGCCGACGACGTGA
>JAJEAY010000226.1 GCA_022824145.1 Rhodobacter sp.
AGCGCACTGAACATGACATCGATACCCAGATCCAGCTTCTTCGATCTTGTAGTGGGCCGAAACCTGTGGACGATAGCCGTCATGCTCGTGGTAGTTGCGGTTTTCGCCGCTGGATTGCAGCATCTGATTACCGTCAAGGTCGGCGTCCGAAATCATTTCAGCGCAGACGATCCGCTTTTGATCAAGCTTGAAGAATTCGAAAAGACCTACGCAGTGTCAGACAGCGTGCTCGTCATTGTCGCGCCGCCAAACGACACCACTTTCACGCGCGAAGCACTTGTTGCCATTGAACAATTGACGGAAACCCTGTGGCACACTCCGTATTCTGTTCGTGTCGATTCAATCACCAATTACATCCACACTGAGGGAACAGAGGACAGCCTAATCGTCGAACAGCTGGTCGACGACGCGGCCTTGCTGGACGCGGCCAAGATCGAACGCATCCGAGAGGTGGCGCTCACTTCACATGAAACGGCCGGTCGCTTTGTCTCCCGTGACGGTCGGCTCGCGGGGCTGATCGTGAGCTTGGCACTTCCTGATGTGGGGCGGAAAGAGGCGAGGATCGAAGTGGTCGACACTCTCAACGGTCTCGTCAACCAGCAGCGCTCGGCTAATTCTGCATTTGAATATCACGTCTATGGTGAATTGCTGTTGAATCGCGCAGTTCGCGATGCGCTGACGGAAGACATGTCCATTCTCGCGCCAATCGCATTTGCGATGATGGCCCTGGCGGCCATACTGCTGCTGCGTTCGGCTTGGAGCGTGGGCGGCATCTTTGCGATGATGGCCGCAGTGATGACATCGAGTATGGGATTCGCAGGTTGGACAGGTCTGAAGTTCTATGCCGAAAGCGGCGCTGCAATATTCGTCCTGATGGCTATCGCCACCGCTCACTCCGTCCACCTGATTCAGGGCATGATGGATGGAATGGCTGATGGAATGGAACGCAGAGCCGCAATAGTGCATTCCCTGCAAGTTAATTCTCGGCCCATATTCCTCACGTCGCTAACGACCATGATTGGCTTTCTTAGCCTCAATTTCTCAGAAATGCCGCCGTTCCGGGTCATGGGGAATATCGTTGCGTTTGGTGCTTTGTGTGCGTTCGTTTATTCGGTCACGTTGTTGCCTGCATTGTTGGTGCTGATGCCGATACGTGCATCTGCCGGGAAGAAGGACGGATCCGATTTCTCCGAAAGGTTGGGGAGATTCGTCATTGCTAACAGCAAGTTGTTGCTGTTGGCGTTTGTCCTGCTGTCGCTGTTGAGTGCGGTTGGTGTCTCAAGAATCCAGCTGGATGACAACAACAATGCCAGGCTGCTGGACGAAAGCTACGAATTGCGTCGTTCGGGAGATTTCATAAACGAAAACTTTTCCGGGCTGGATACCTTTGAGTATTCACTGGACTCCGGACGTGACGGAGGAATCACCGACGTTGAGTACCTGCACCAGGTGGATTCGTTCGCACAATGGCTTCGAGAGCAACCTGAGGTTTCGCACGTCACGTCGATTGCCGACATCATGAAGCGGCTCAATCAGAACCTGCACGGTGGCGTGGACGGCTCCAATGTTTTGCCGGCAGACTCGGACCTTGCGGCGCAATACCTGGTCCTGTACGAGTTTTCGCTACCGATCGGCCGCGATCTAAACAATCTCATCAACTTTGAACGTTCTGCAACCCGCATGACTGTCGTGATCAGGGGAATGTCGGTCAAGGAGCAGATTGCGCTGGACAGCCGCGTGTCAGCCTGGTTACAGGAAAACGCGCCACAGATGCAAACCGGAGCGACCGGCGTCACCATTGTTGGCGCCTACTCGGTGATGCGGAACATCGTGAACATGTTGATCGGCACCTTTGTCGCAATGTCGATCGTCTCGTTGCTTCTGATTTTCGCTTTCAGGAGCCTTCGTTTCGGACTCCTGAGCCTGGTGCCCAATTTCCTGCCGGCAATCATGGCTATGGGGATCTGGGGCTATTCCGTGGGAACAGTAAGCATCGCGGCATCAATCGTGACCGCCATAGCTTTTGCAATCGTCGTTGATGATACGATCCATCTCCTGTCTAAGTATCTGAGGTCACGTGCAGAGGGCAATTCGCCGGCCGAGGCCATCGCTCCTACCTTCAAGCTAGTTGGAAAGCCTCTGTTGAGCACAACCTTGATTTTTGCCGTGGCATTTTTCGTCTTTGGCACTTCGGGGCTGGCAACCAACCAGACCCTCGGATTGCTGGTAGGAATGACAGTCATAGTCGCACTCGCAGCGGACTTTTTACTTTTCCCGCCCCTCCTGCTGGCACTCGACAAGGAAAGGCGCGGTTAAGCGTTTCCTGACCGACCGTGCGATTGTCCCGATGCGGGGTTGCAGTTGTACGGTAGCGGGCCATGGACTCGCCAGTCGCTGAATTTGGAAAGTCGCCGGGAAATGACTGCAAGGACTCTTCTGACAGAGCCGGGTCGATCGTCCTTTCAGGCATTGAGTCCGCGACCTGGCCGAGCTGCGGCTGCGGATTGACCGTGTTTCTGATGCCTGCTTCGGAAGGAACTACCCGAACCGACCGGAATCGCGCGGAAAGGCCCTGGAAGCGGCCTTCCCGGCCCGGTCTTCGGTTCGGAAGCTGCCCGGTTCGTCAAATGGAGTCAACGGCTTGGGGGTTTCTGGCAAGCACTGGCTACCGCGAAGGTTGACTGGCCGGAAAACGGCAAACCCTTGTCAGCGCAATAGGCCTCCTGAATTCGCTGTATCAAGGACCGGCCCTTGCGGGCCGTATTTGTTCGCGAAATGCACCGGCAGTCACCGCGCGTGCGCGGCATCGGCTTCCAGTTTGCTTCAACACGAAAGTCAGTCGACCCACAGTGCAGGAAAACGCTCCCCTCCCGCCAGCCTTGCCGCGGCCACCATACCTCTGCCGCACTATCGTCAAGGAGCGACCAAAATTTACATGACGGTTAGATCCGGCCTATGCGGACGTTCGTATGCATTTCTCTGCATCGCGTCACTCATTTCATTGTGGCCAATCTATCGTGTCACATACCGGTTTGGTCAACAGACATCGACAAATTGGATCTTTAAGCCGCAACATTTAGTCGGAACGCCGTGCGGCGCTCGTATATGCAGGATCTGACCAGAACTCCTGACTGTCAGATATGCATCGCCTTGCCGTAAGCATCCAGAACACTCTCGTGCATCATTTCGCTGAGCGTCGGATGCGGAAAGACCGAGTGCATCAAATCTTCCTCGGTCGTCTCAAGTGTGCGCCCAACCACATATCCCTGAATCAGTTCCGTAACCTCCGTGCCAATCATGTGCGCTCCCAACAGTTCACCCGTCCGGGCGTCAAACACTGTCTTTATCATTCCCTCCGATTCGCCGAGTGCGATCGCCTTTCCGTTCCCGATGAACGGAAACCGGCCAACCTTCACTTCATGGCCCAACTCTTTTGCCTTGGCTTCGCTGTATCCCACGGACGCAACCTGCGGATGGCAATAGGTGCAGCCCGCAATGGATTCAGGCTTCACCGGATGCACGTCTTTCCGACCCGCAATCAATTCAGCAACCATGACGCCTTCATGCGACGCTTTATGCGCAAGCCACGGAGCGCCCGCTACGTCGCCGATCGCGTAAAGGCCTTCAACGCCAGTCCGGCAGTAGGAGTCAGTCACCACATGAGTCCGGTCGAGTCCTACGCCGAGTGCTTCCAGCCCAAGCCCCTCTACGTTACCAACGATGCCAACAGCAAGAATCACGGAGTCGAATTCCTGCTTGTCTACCTTGCCCCCTGACTCGATGTGCGCAACTGCCACGCCTTTGCCGCGTTCAATCCGCTTGACGTTGGCATTCTCCATCACCGTCATTCCCTGCGCTGTGAACGCCTTCCTAGCGAATGCGCTGATTTCTTCATCCTCGGAAGGAAGTATTCGGTCCATCACCTCTACTACCGTCGTCGATGATCCCAAGGTGTTGTAAAAACTGGCAAATTCAATACCGATGGCACCTGACCCGATGACCAGAAGCTTCTTTGGCATCCGTTGCGGCACAAGGGCGTGTTTATAGGTCCAGACCAGATCTCCATCCGCCTCCAGTCCCGGCAGTTCCCGCGCCCGGGCCCCCGTCGCCAATACGATCGCGTTCGAGGAGAGTTCCTCAACGCCCGTCTCGGTCTTGACGCTAACCCTGCCTCCTGCGCCAAGGGTTCCCACGCCCATTACAACCGTGATCCGATTCTTTTTCATCAGATGGCCAACGCCAGCGTTGAGCTGCTTCGCCACCTTCCGCGAACGCTGGACTACAGCATCAAGATCGTAGCCGATCCCGTCAGCCTTGAGCCCGAATTCACCTGCACGGTTCATCAGGTGAAACACCTCGGAGGATCTGAGCATCGCTTTCGTGGGAATGCAGCCCCAGTTCAGGCATACACCTCCCAAATGTTCGCGCTCGACAATCGCAACGCTGAGTCCAAGCTGCGCTCCGCGAATTGCGGCAACATAACCGCCCGGTCCAGCGCCAACGACGATCATATCGAAGGATTTGGCAACCATTGGCTAACTCCGTCGGCCTTCAGACCTGCATACAGTTAGAGCATCGGCGAATGAGGGTCTACCGGCAAGACGGGAAAGCTGCCCTGAGAATCCACGGCACGGTCGGTTACCACCGCCCCGAGACATGATCAGCCGCCGAAGGCTTGGCTAACCTCATGCCCACCGCTTTGACCATCAGTGGGGTTCGGTAGGGTTCACCCTATGCAGCCCTGACCACATCCAGAACGCTGCCGTAGCCACCGCTGTTCAGGTGTGCGGCCTCCAGCGATGAAGATGACCGTTCCAGCACCTTGTTCCGGGTCGGAAACCTTCCAAACCACCTGATGATCTCGCGATGCGCACACGCATGAATGAGATTCTCGGCGCCGCCATCGGGCATTCGTTCCTTCATAAGCCGCACACAGCGGTCCTGGTCCGAAAGGCACTCACTGTGCATCAGTGGCAGGTAGACGAACTGGCGCGCCATACCCCCGATCCGCATGTCAAATCCTTTGCTGATGGCTGACTTCGCCGCAGACAGCGCAATTCTGTCGCTCGCGAACGCTTTTGCCGTGTCGCGAAACATGTTTCGCGGAAACTGATCGGTCAGTATGATATATGCCAGCGTCCCGCTGGCACAGGTGAGCCAGTTCAGAAGCTCTCCCCGCATCGCCCGGTCCCAGGCCGGCTCAAACCGCTCCCGGATCTCTGCATCAAGCTCCGCTCCGCCTTTGAACCACCTATCCTTGCCTAAATCTTCGAGCCAAAATCTCAGAATGCTGTCCGGGTCTTCCATCTGCTCGCTCCTCAACGATGTCGCCCCCAAAGCAGGACTCAGTATCGCATGATTCGAAGATCCGCGCAAGCCATTGATTCCATAAAGGCTCTCAGATGTTTTCCACATCCTCGGCCTGCTCGATCGCCCATTCCTGAGCAGCTTCGACAGCAACAGGCGACGCCGTTGGAAGAACACCTACATAGACTCCGGTCTCATCCACAGGAACAGCAGAACGCTGTGTCATCCGGTAGGCGGCATAGGCCACCATCATAGCAAGCAGTGAGGAGATGAACAGCCAGTAGCCCTGCGGCCCAACCCACTCCATCAACCAGCCAGTCACCAGCGGGCCGCCAATTGCGCCGATGCCGTTAATGAAAATCAGGCCTCCGCTGGCGGCCGCCATGTTCTCGACGGCCAGATAGTCGTTGAGATAGGCGATCAACAGGGAATAGAGCGGATTGACGGTTCCCCCCAGAACGAAAGCCGCGAAAAGAAGAAACGTGAAATCACCATCCGACAGAAACGCGGCAAAGGACGTTAAACCACCCAAACCCGCAGCCGAGAGAATCAGTTTCCGCCGGTCCAGCCGGTCGGAAAGCCAGCCAATCGGATACTGGAAGAGCATCGATCCCACGAAGACTGCTCCAACGAAAGTGGAAACCTGCCCGACGCTAAAGCCCGCGCTGGTCGCGTAAACAGATCCCATGCCGAAGAGCGCCGCGAACACACCGCCCAGCAGCGCCATGCCAACAAAGGTCAGGGGCGAACTGCGAAACAGCACACCAAGGCCCATTGGCTTCGCCGTCTCAAACGCCGGAGTTGGTGAGATCGAAAGAAGGATGGGTGCAAAGGATACCGATACAAGCACCGATGGAATGATGAATACAATGAAACCAGTGGGGTCGCCCATAGCCAGAATCGCCTGGCCTGAAACGATACCGAACATCTGGACTATCATATAGGCGGAGAGCGTCCGGCCCCGGTTTTCGTTCCCCGCCGCGTTGTTGAGCCAACTCTCGGCGGTGACGTAAACGCCGGAGAACCCGAGCCCTATCACGACACGCAGCGCCGTCCAGAACCAGGGATCCGAAATCGTCGGAAACAGGACCAAGGCCGCGGAGATCAGCGAAGCCAGCGCCGCAAAAACACGCACATGCCCGACCCGCCGAATCAGCCAAGGCGTCGTTCTGGACCCGATCAGGAAACCCGCGAAATAGGCTGACGTGACGATTGACAGCTCAAAAGTCGTGAATCCCTCAAGCGTCCCGCGAACCCCCATCAGGGTTGCCTGAAGACCATTGCCCATCATCAGGAGGGCCATGCCGAGGAGCAGGGCCCAGGACGTAGCGAGAACCTGAAACATGGCTGTCTCCCGAAGATTCCGCCACCATCTGACGACAGCGAACTAGGACGGTACGCTTGTTGGCGACCCAAGCCTGTCGTTTCTATGCGTCCGGCAGCAGGAGCGACGCGTCTCCGTAGGAAAAGAACCGATACCCGCCGGCAACTGCGTGGGAGTAAATGTCCAGAAGCCGCTCACGACCCATCAGCGCTGCGGCCAGAATCACCAGAGTTGACTTCGGCAGATGAAAATTCGTCAGCAATCCACTGGCAAGCTGGAACCTGAATCCTGGCTTGATGAACAGGTCTGTCTCACCGCGCCAGGACGCGATCCTCCCCGGGCCGACAGCCGCTGCTTCAATCAGCCGCAGAGCCGTCGTTCCGACCGGAATTACTCGGCCGCCCGAACTCAGGGTCTCGTTGACCTCGCGCGCCGCTCCCTCCAGCACTTCGCCCCATTCCGCATGCATCTTGTGCCGACCGACGTCCTCGGCCTTGACCGGAAGAAACGTGCCCGCGCCGACATGCAGGGTCACCCGGCTCATTCCGACGCCCCGCGCTTCAAGCGCTTTGAGCAGAGTTCTGTCGAAATGCAGGCTGGCAGTAGGCGCCGCGACGGATCCCGGGCGGTCTGCCCAGACCGACTGGTAATCCTCGCGGTCTGATTCGTCCGCAGCGCGCCTACCCGTTATATATGGCGGCAGCGGCATGCTCCCGCAGGCGTCCAAAGCAGCGTCGAACCCGGCGCCAGTGACGTTGAAAGCAAGCTCCGCCACGGCATCGGCACTGCCCGCAAACGTTGCGTGGAATCCCTTGGAAAAACGAATTGATTCGCCTTTCCGCAATTTTCTCAGCGGCCTGACAAGCGCTTTCCAGTTTCCGTCAACCGTTGGGTGCAGAAGGGTAGCTTCGATCCGGGCCTCGACCGGTCCCTGAGGACTTACCCGCCTTCTGGTTCCCACCAACCGGGCCGGAATAACGCGGGTGTCGTTCAGCACGAGCCGGTCTCCCGGATTCAGGAAACCAGGAAGATCGGCCATACGGGCGTCACTTATGGAGTCCTGCCCCGCCACCAGCAGCCGCGCGGAGGACCGAGGCCGGGCCGGACGCACCGCGACCAGTTCCTCCGGCAGGTCAAAGTCGAATTCCGAAAGCTTCATCAGGGACGTGTCGGCGGTGGCTTGCGAAAGATCTCGCGGAACATGCCCGGTGTCAGAATCGAAACTGGGTTGACGCTTACGCGGGGGTCTCCAGTATCACCGGCCAGTTCGAACGTGAATCCGAACAGGCCTTCGCCATCCCGCGTGAACAACCGACCGATCGCGTTCAGAAAATACACTGGCGAAATGACTCCCTGCATGTCCAGCCTTCGGTTTTTTGAATCAAGCACTCCTTCAAGGGAAATGCCGAGCGATGGCCCGACTGCGCTGGAGGGATGAAGCAAGAGATACCCGGGACCAAGCCTGAACTCGGAATCGATCTTGGACATCGTTATTCCGCCCGAAGTCATCTGGTCCAGAAGTCCGACGATGCTGATCGCGCTAAGCAGCTCAGCCATGACAGGCGCGTCGACGACCTTAACGTTCTCCGCTGACATCCGTCCTTCATACGTGCCTCTTTCTCCCGCAGGAGTCAGCGACACTTCGATACTTCCGCCGCGCGCGTTCCTGAACACGCCAAGTTCGGCAAGAACCGCACCAGCCCGATCACTTTCGATACGGATGGCGGCACCGGGATTCCCGGGCAGCAGCGTACCCCTGACCGGCGGACCTCCGTTTACCGAAGCGGTGAAGCGACCATTGAGACCGCCATCGGTAACGAACTCACCTACAAATTTCGTCAGCGCGATCCTTTCCGTGACGACCAGCCGGTCCAGTACAAGTTTCAAGGGGCCACCCCGGCCCTCCCCGCCCGGAGTCACCTGCATCGAGCGAATGTCGACTGAGCCACCTGTTACCGCCACTGCCGGCGCCAGCCCCTCACCCCTGCCCGTCAGCGTCACCGGGCCGTCCAGCCAGCCACCAACCGATACCCGGCTGAAGCGGGCCCGGTCCAGCCTAAGCCCGGGACCGAACTCAACTGTTCCAGATGCGGAAAGCCCGGGCGCCTCGATTACCAGACTCTCCACTTCCGCCTGTTCACCCAACCGACCCTTGACCCCCAAGGTTCCGGCCCGGTCCTCAGACTTTGACCACCCAAGCCCTCTCAAACGCAGTCCGACTCCGGTCAGGTCGGAATCAAGATCAAACGAGGGAGACCCGTCTCCGGTCATGCTGACCGTGATCCGCGCGACGCCGGAACCGCTCACCGAACCAGGCGGCAACCGGATGCCAAACTCGTCGAGAAACCTCTGGCTAAGCTCAGCCGTGCCAGAAACCCGGCTCTTTCCCCTGCTTCCCGAACCGAATCCCTGTGACCAGGCCGCTGTCACCGGCACCTGACCCAGATAGCCCGATCCACTGATTTCGATACCATCGGAATCCGCATGCATGTTCAGCACCTCGGCCTGAAGCCGGCGGTTTCTGACCAATGTGTCACTGACCACATCCAGCAGCTGGCCTGTAACCTCAAAGGAAGGAGTGGCTGGCGCATCGGCCCCAATGCGATCAAGCGCGATTTCGGTGCGAAGCCGGGCGCGGCCATCTGCGAGGTCTGCCTTCAGGACTGAATCTTTCAGAAGCTCAAGAGGCGGAAGATCCAAAAGCGACAGAACCGAAGTCATCGTGCTGTCCGAGAGGACCGTGGCCTCCAGTCTCCTCTCATCAGCGAATATGTCCTCGATACCGAGCACCGAACCGGCGATCGAGATGCCGCCTCCGATGGGCGGGACGACCGCACCTTTCTCGATGGCCAATGTGTAGGATCCGTCCAGAAGGTTCATGTAGCCGCCAATGCCTCTAACGGGAGGAACCGGGTCAGGCGCACTGAGGTCGATTCCGCTGAAGTTGCTGCTCAAAGCGAACGTCGGACGCTCGCCTGCCGAGACCCGGATTGCGCCTGCCAGATCCGAAATCTCGCCTGCGGTCACGCTGGTGCCTAGCCATTCGCGGATTTCGGGCGCGACGGATGTAGGCCAAAGCGCCACCAGGCGGTCCAGAGGCAGCGAGTCGAGGCCGACATCGAGCTCAGCATCCCAACCGGCGGCACTGACGGCGGCATTTCCCTTGCCGGTCAGGCGCCAGCCGGCGTCTCGAAGCGTCAGCTGTCCGACATCTACCCGCAGCGGCGAGAAGCGAATTCTGAAGTCCACCGAACCGGCTTCGAAACCCAATGGCTCCGCATAAAGGCTATTTTGAGCCAGCGAGATGTCTGACAGGGCGAGATGCCCGACGACAGCGCCTGGCATCCGGTCGCTGAATTCCTGCAGAAAGGCAGTCCCGCCGCCAGCGGCAGTCAGGAAGTCACTTTGAATCTCGACCCTGCTAAAGTCGAACGCATTCGTGGCCGGATCGTAGGCGACCTCCACCTGCGCACGTTCAATTCCGATAGGAGGATCATCCGGGACGGTCCGCAGTTCCCCCAAGCCAATAGAAAGACTCCCTGTAACACCGGTTATCTCTCCTTGACTTCCAAGCCAGGCAGCCACGGTTCCGGAAACCGGCGCATCCACCGCGTTCAGAAAGTGAAGGGCCGGCGACTGCGCCGCGATATCCGAAGCTGACGCACTATGAACGCTCGCGGTTACGGCAGTGTAGGGCGACCCCGATTCGGTGCGCAGGCCAATAGTGGTGGAAATTGGCGCCCCGGCGTCACCAAGGAAATCCGCCGCCACAGTCAGATCAAGACCAGTCCCGGTTCGCTGCATCGCGAGCGCGCCGTCCGTCGCCCGCCAGGTCCGGTTCGCCCGACGGTCGTCGACCGTGATGTTCAGGCCATCGGCAACAATGCTGGAGAGCTGTGCCAGCGGCCCGGCTTCCAGCGCATGGTCAAGATTTCCGAGCGAACTGGCGAGGGAACCGCCAGCGCCACCATCCGTTCCGAACGACAGCGCGAACTCGCCGTCCTGATTCCTGCGGATGGTGACATGCGCACCTGATATCAGGATTTCGTCGGGCGCCACGACACCCTGCAGCAGCTGGCGGGGTGCGAGCCGCGTCCGCACCGCATCCAGCCGCAGGATTTCCGCGTCGTCACCGCCGAAAATTCCCACGCCTTCTAACAGCAGCTGCGGACGCTGGCCCGGATTGAGGTCAAGACTGGCCTGCCCCAGAACGACCCGCCCGGAATCAAGCCCTGCGTTCACCCGTGACTCAACCAATTCGGCCAGCCGGCCAGGTACCGGTATATTGGAGCCGGAAAGCGTCAGGGCGAGCAGCGCCAGACCCGCGAAGACGGCAGTTGCCAGCAGCATATGTCCCGCTGCCAGCCAGAGCCTGCGGGGCCTCCGGCGGGGTTTAACGGCCATCCCGGGATTCGTTTCCGACATGCTTCAGCCCCATGGCCTTTAATTCCCACGGTGTTCGCTAAAACCAATTGTCGCCCAAGCCACCGTCATTTGAAACCCGAAATGGATATTGAGATCAACGGTGGTGCATAGCGCCGGACTGCCGGATCCGACGGCGGCTCGCAGCGGGGTTCGGGCGCACGGAGCAAGTGTAACCGGCGATCCCTTTCAGGAAACCAAGTCAGACGTTCCGACCGGAACGGAATTCTGTTTCCGAGCCGGGCGGTCTGGCACCCATTCATCGGAATGCATGGAAATTCGCATCGCAATGTTACCGGTTCCCAGACTATCGTCGGAACCATGCTTCGTGCAGGCAGCCGATTCCGGCAATTCACGCCACCAGATTCCGTCAGTGTTTCCGCCAGAACTGGGGCGAACATCTGGAAACGGCCACCAATAGGCGGAAGATTGCCGATCAACTGCATTTTCTCCGTGAATTCCGTGAGTGATTGAAATCTCAGCAGTTCCCGGTAGATTTTCTTTTTGTTCATTATCAGTTGGTTGCGGAATTGCCACGAATTTTTTCGTAGACTTTTAGGGCCGGATATGCTGTCCTGCGGCAAAACAGGCAAAGACCGAGCAGCAGAATGTCCAGAGACTCCTTCCGCCGGCATCTCTCGATGCCCGGCATGCTCCGGGCGGTGCGCGAGTGCCTCCACCGCGTTCCCGACCCGCTCAGGTCCTGCGGGATCACCCTTTCCGACTGCCTCATGTCGGGCCTCGCGGTG
>JAJEAY010000043.1 GCA_022824145.1 Rhodobacter sp.
GGGGGTGAGGCAATCCTCTCGCTGCGAGCGTTGGTCATGTCAGACCGCTTCGATGCGGCGTGGAAGATTCTGGGCCCGTACTGGCAAAATCACGACGGTGGAGAGAACCCCGAAAATGTCCCCATATGAGAATCGGTCCCCTGCAGGACACGCGGCTTTTCCAACTGGGACGTCGGGTTGATGTCGAACGCCGGCGATAACCGCCATCCGGCGGGACCATCCCAAAGAAACCCGTGATTGCGCATATGGTCGTCGGTATTCGACACCAGAACAGTGAAGGCGAGGCGGCGATAAAGTTCTTCACGATCTCTGACGGCCTGGCTGCCGGTCCTGGTGATCGCATCGACAATCTCGAGATAGCTGCCAGAAACGCCATCGCGGTTTTGCGTCATGGTCATGGCTGACATATACGGGATCCGCTCGCCTGTTGCGCGCCGGTCAAACCGGGCACTCAGGTAGACCGGCTGGCCCTCAATGCTTGCCATGGAGTGTTCAGCCATGGTCAGGCCTGCCCGATCTGCCAAGCGCGCGGCGATCTCCTCCCAGCGTTCCTTGCTGTAATCGTCGTCAGCCTTGGGAAACTTGGCGATCGAGAGCTTGCCCTGTACATCATGGACCGAGCATTTCGGGCGTGCCCCGCCAAGCGATGCCCCGGGCGCGAAGATGAGATCGAGATCCTCTTCTCGTTCCTCGCCGGCTTCGAAGCGCCCGACCGCGTCGAGAAGGCGCTGCAGAGCGATGTACCCCGGAACGCCTGTCTGAACGGGTGCGGCATATGCGGTCTCGCCACGCCAACGCAGACGCATGGCGCCGATACGGCTGACATCGGAGACGCCCATCAGAAAATCGGTCTCGAACAAGGTTCGGACCGGGCGTTCCTCCTGCGCGGCGCGGCGCCGTTCGCGACGCCGCATCAAGGCGCGGCCCCAGTTGTCCGGGGCGCTGTCGCCAGGCGCCGGAAACATCTCTCCATTGCCTGATGGCACAAACGGTCCGGGCGAGAGCGGCACACCCTGATCAATGGCAAACCTCTCTGGTCGGGTCAGCCAATCGTCCGCGTATTCGAAAACCACGGTTTCGCGCGCCCGGGATGGCACACAACGCATGGCCCCGACAGGCACCGTCACGCCATCTAGCTCGATGTCGATTTCGACGACCCGTTCCGCCATGACCTAGCTGCTCTCCGCAGGCCGGGGCTTCTTGCGCGCAAGAACCGCGCGTTTCGGCAAGCGCTCAAGAGCCGCTTGTGCGCCTTGGGGGTCGTTCTTGGCATCAGCGAGATCTGCAAGTCCATCCATCAGGTTCAAGGCTTGCAGCACGGCCGCATAGATGCCGATGGACACGCCAACATCACCCTTCTCGATCTTGTGGAAGGTCGAGCGCGCAATACTTGCCCGGTCGGCAACAACGGACGCCGGCAAGCCGCGGCGCAAACGTGCGTCACGGATATCGGACCCGAGCTTTCGGATCGCCCGCTTGGCGGCGGGGGGCGGAAGGTATGACACAGGCAATGCTTCTATCCTCGGTCTTCTTACCGTCTTCATGTATGCATAAGAAGACATAAATCAAGTGATTGATGCTCTCTGACCTGCTTCACGGAGCATTTGGCGCGTCCAAACCACAGATTCGGCCGGTAGTCGATATCGAGCCCGGCCTGCATGCCATTCGCGCGCGCAATCTCCAGCGCCGTCCCGCTCGGCCGATCGCTTGACGAGCTTGGCCAGGATCAAGCTATTGCCGGCGCCGGGCGCGCCTTGGACGATACGCGTTGACTTCGGTGCGCCGCGTTTCACCGGACGCGAATCATGCGTCGCCGGGGTCTCGGGCCTCCAGGCCCGGCTGCCCGTCCGCTCGATGTCGTCCAGAACTTCCCCGCGCCCGACGAAGGCCGGCGGCGGGGATCCTTCGTCCTCTTCGGCGAAGTCCAGAAGTCATTCAGGGTCAAACGTCATCAGCAGCCGCCCCCCGGTGGCACGGCTTTATAAAAGATGGTGCACTTCGGCCTCAGTGCCGCGGCCGCTGCTCAGGGACGCTCTTGCACCAAAGGCACGGTAACTTCGACCGGAAGGTTGCAGACGGTCAGCATTGGCATTGTCCATCCCTTTTCAATAGCAGGTATAATGACCACTTGACGGCAAATAGGCGAGCCAAGACTCGTTCCAGAAGTCGAGGGCGCAGACCACCACGCATAGCGACAACGTATGGAGGTTACCTCGAATTCCGAATGGTCCGAACATACGTACGAAAGTCGGGATGTCGTGCAGGGTATCGCTCTGCCCGCTCTGAAGCGATTGCTCGGCCGCATATTGGTCGCTTCTCAAGACGTGTCAGGCTAAAGAATGCGCGACCGCAGGAATGAATTGACATCGAACCCCCGTAAATCCAAGTAATGAGGAACAAACCCAAGGAACTTCTCCAAGGGCGATCTGCCACCATGAAGGCAAAGTGATCCGATGAACCGCTATCCACGTGACCTTATCGGCTACGGACACACCCCGCCCGACCCAAAGTGGCCGAACGATGCCAGGATCGCAGTTCAGTTCGTCATTAACTACGAGGAAGGTGGTGAAAACTGCATCCTCCATGGCGATGCCGCATCAGAAGCATTCCTGTCCGAAATCGTCGGCGCCGCCCCATGGGAAGGGCAACGCCACTGGAATATGGAATCCATCTACGAATACGGTGCCAGAGCCGGATTCTGGCGCCTTCACCGACTGTTCACCGGTGCTGGCATTCCAGTCACAGTCTATGGAGTCGCTACCGCCCTCGCGCGCAGCCCCGAGCAGGTAAAGGCCATGGAGGCGGCGGGCTGGGAAGTCGCAAGCCACGGACTGAAGTGGATCGAGTGCCGGGACTTTCCGGAACAGGAAGAAGCCGAGCACATCGCTGAGGCAATCCGGCTCCACACCGAGGTAACAGGGAAACGCCCCAGAGGCTGGTACACTGGCAGGTGCTCGATAAACACCGTTCGGCTCGTCGCAAAAGAGGGCATGGACTACATCGCGGATTCCTATGCCGATGACCTTCCCTACTGGATCCGCGCAGGCGGCCGTGACCAACTCATTGTGCCCTATACTCTCGACTGCAATGACATGAGGTTCGCCACCACCCAGGGATTCAACGCGGGCGATCAGTTCGAGAGCTATCTGAAGGACAGCTTTGACGCGCTTTATTCCGAAGGACGCTCCGGTCGCCCTGGAATGCTGTCTATCGGACTCCATTGCAGGTTGGTCGGCCGTCCTGGAAGAGTTAAGGCGCTTCAGCGGTTCATTGACTATGCCGTCAACCATGATGGTGTCTGGTTCCCCCGTAGAATCGACATAGCGGAGCACTGGGCTAAGACTCACCCGCCGATGCAGCGTTCCCGTCCAAGCGAGATGGGTCGCGAGCGATTTGTCGCCTCGTTCGGCAGCGTGTTCGAGAAGTCGTCCTGGATTGCGGAGCAGGCGTACAAACTTGAACTCGGTCCTGCCCATGACACCGCCGCAGGGCTGCACAATGCGCTTTGCAGAGTCTTTCGCAGCTCAAGCTGTGACAAGCGACTCGCGGTACTGAATGCCCATCCGGATCTCGCAGGAAAGCTCGCAGCCGCGAAACGGCTTACTGAGGAAAGTGCGCAGGAGCAGGCAGGTGCGGGACTTGACGCGCTGTCCGATCGGGAACGGTCAGAATTTACCCAACTCAACACCGCATATACCCGGAAACATGGGTTTCCCTTCATCATCGCAGTGAGGGACCATAACAAAGCGCAGATTCTAGAGAATTTCGTTGCTCGCACCAACAATGAAACTGAAACGGAATTCATGGAAGCGTGCCGTCAGGTGGAACGAATTGCCGAACTTCGGCTGAAGGATCTGCTGCCATGAGTTACGCGTTCCCTCCCGGTGGCCTTCCCGACCAGCGCTGCGACCCAGAGGGCGTGGCGGTCTTTACTGAAGCCTACGCAGTCCTTCCAGCGGCGACGCAACGGGACATCGTGACGAGCCTCCTTCCAGGCTGGACCGGCACGCGCGCCTGGGTGCTGGCCCGGCCATTGACAGGCTTCGCCGAAACATTCGCGCAATACGCTGTTGAAGTCGCGCCTGGCGGCGGCAGCGACAGCCCGGAACCGGAAACCAACGCTGAAGCGGTGCTGTTCGTTGCGCGGGGACACGCCCGCATATCGATAGACGGCAACGTGAATGAACTGGGTTCTGGCGGCTACGCCTACATTTCTCCGGACTCTGTCTGGAAGCTGGAAAATCCCGGCCCCGGAGACCTGCAGTTTCACTGGATCCGCAAGATGTACCAGCATATCCAAGGCGTTCCTGCTCCCGAACCCTTCGTAACTTCGGACCAGGACACGCTGCCCGTCCACATGCCGGGCACGGAGAAGTGGTCGACGACCCGATTCGTCGACCCTGAAGACATTTCGCACGACATGCATGTCAACATAGTCACCCTGCTACCCGGAGGCCGCATTCCGTTCGCAGAAACCCATGTCATGGAGCACGGGCTGTACGTGCTTCAGGGAACAGCGCGATACCTTCTGAACCGTGACTGGGTCGAGGTCGGCCCGGGTGATTTCATGTGGCTTCGGGCGTTCTGTCCTCAAGCCTGCATCGCTACCGGATACGAGCCGTTTCGGTATCTTCTCTACAAGGACGTCAACCGTCACCCGGCGCTGACGCTTGCAGCTTGAGGATAAAGGCGGAGCCGTTGACCGTTGGGGCGTTCGCGCCCTTCGGGGATGTGTTGGACGCATCAGGTCAGCCCGACTGGTTCATAAACCAAGGCGGTTGTGGCAGATTTCATGACCGAGCACAGCTCGACTTCGGTCCTGATGGCCGCGCCGGTATCAGTATCTTCCATTCAGAGCCGAGTCCGTTGCCCTGCACGCTGGATCTGGTTGAGCGGCATCCCGATGGCAGCCAGGCGTTCCTGCCGCTCGACCGGCACGGCTTCCTTGTAACGGTTGCGCCGGACGAGAACGGTCGCCCGGGGTCTCCGCTGGCCTTTCTCACCGCTTCCGGGCAGGGCATTAATTTTCACCGCGGTACGTGGCATGGCGTCCTGACCCCGCTAAAAGGGAACGGCCTGTTTGCGGTCGTCGACAGAATTGGGAACACACGGAATCTGGAAGAATACAGGCTTGAACCAGCGCTGACTGTGTATTGACAGGGATGAGAACCGACCGAGGGACTGATCTTGTTCAGGTCTGCAGGAAATCACCCAAAGGTTGACCGGAAAATGGCTGAAAACATCACTGGAACCTTGGCAACACCTGTCTGTCCCATCCAGACTTCCTTGCCGTTCTTTGCGGTAGCTGAACCGATTCAGACGATCGGCGCTAGATCGCCCCGCGCGTTTTGCCAGTCATTCAGGTTTCTTTTCTCTTCTTCCCTCGGTCAGCCAAACGGGCGCCGGATTCAAGTGTCCGAACCAAACACTACAGAGCATGGATCCGGATTGAGTGCGGAAAATCCAAGCCGCGCTCCAATCTGAGAGACTGCAGAGATGCGAGTTAAGGAGTCTCAGTATGGTCGGGTCGAACCGTTGATCAAACCGAACGCCTTGGCTTCCCGAGCCGCTGCTCTGACTCCAAAGGGACGGCGGACACTTGTGGCGGTTGCCGGACCTCCCGGCGCGGGCAAATCCACCTTGGCCGAATCCCTCGTCCGCACATTGGGAGATACCGCGGCGCTTGTGCCTATGGATGGATTCCATTTCGACAACCGGATCCTTGAACAACGCGGACTGCTGTCGCGAAAGGGTTCTCCCGAAACATTCGATTCAGCCGGCTTCGTCGCAATGGTGAAACGGCTTGCGGCCGAGGATGAAGTCGTCATTCCAACTTTCGACCGAGTAAACGATATCGCAGTCGCCGGTGCGGAAGTCGTTGGGCCGGAACAGTCCATTTCTGTGGTGGAAGGGAATTACCTGCTTCTGAAAGCCATGCCCTGGCACGAACTCGATGGCTATTGGGATCTGACTGTTTTCCTGGACGTCCCCATGGAAGTGCTTCGGCAAAGGCTTGTGCGGCGTTGGCTGGACCACGGTCTTGAACCCGAGGGCGCCGCCCTTCGGGCGGAAGCGAACGATCTTCCAAACGCCAGACTTGTCCAGAGCCGGCGTTCGGAAGCTGATGTCTTGATACGAACGGCTTGAACGAAATCTGCATCTCGATGCCACTGCACTTCATTCACTCGTCCGAAGCACATGAGCGGGTCGCGCCGACAGAGGCCCCCAGGCAAAGGCCAGACCCGCGATCAGTGTTGTCATAGTTCCCCCCAGCACGATTGCCAAAGCCGAGACTGAATCGAACGAAAATCCGCTTTCCATCACAAACGTCATGACGGCCCATCCGGCCGCTCCGCCCGCGCCGACGGCGACCGCTCCGGCAGTCATCCCGAACAGCGCTGAACGCAGGGCGAATCCCAGCAGAATCGCGCGGCGCGATGCACCGACAGTCTTCAGGACCGCGGCCTCAAAACGCCGTGCCCGCTCGCCAGCCGCCGCTGCGCCAATCAACACTACCAATCCGGTCAAAAGCGATACGAGCGCGCCACAGGCGGTCGCGGCCGCGACGCCTTGGAGGATCTCACTCACCCTTGAGATCGCGTCCCTTACCCGGATCATCGTAATGTTGGGATAGACTTCGCCTATCTCGCGCAACAGCCGTGCTTCGGCGGATTCCTCGGCATAGATCGTGGCAATATGGCTATGCGGAGCACCTGACAGCGAAGCAGGGTTCATCGAAAGAATGAAGCCGATTCCGGCGGTGGAAAAATCAACCTCGCGGAAGCTGGTGATCTCGGCCTCGATTTCGCGGCCCAGCACATTGACGGTAAGCCGGTCGCCAATCACCAGTCCCAACTCAGCGGCTTCTTCAGCGGCGAAACTGATCTGCGGCTGGCCGTTGTAGTCTTCGGGCCACCATGAACCCGCTGTAACTACTGTACCGCTCGGCGGAACAGCGGAGTATGTGATGCCGCGGTCACCCTGCAGAACCCAGTGCTCGCCTGCGGCAGCGGCTGCGGGACGCCCGTTGATTTCGGTGATTACCCCTCTCAGCATCGGTGCGGACTCCACGCGCCGCACATCGGCATCCTGATGAAGGCCACCGATGAATCTCTCTAGCTGATCGGTTTGGATATCCACAACGAAGTAGCTCGGGGCAACATCCGGGAGTTCCTGGGTGATCGCGCCGCGAAGGTTCGAGTCGATCTGGCCGATAGCCGCGAGCACACTGAGACCGAGACCAAGAGACAGCACCACCGAATCGGCTTCGCTGCCTGCCCCCCCAATCGAGCCAAGTGCCCGTCTCAACGCGCTGAGCTGACGTACCGCACGGACACGCGCGAGACGGCGCGCAGCTAGCCGCAGTCCGGCGGCGACTAGCAGCAGCGCAAGAAAGGCAACCACCAAACCCGCAACGGACCACAGCGCCAGCAGCGGAATTCCGGAAAGAGCGGCTGCGGCAGCGACGAGCGCAGCAAGGATAAGAACGAGAGCCGCGAGAAACTGCCATCTTGGGAAGCCGGTCTTAGGAGAAATGCGGTCGCGGAACAGAGCGGCCGCTCGGATTCGTTCGGTTCGCGCCAGCGGCCAGAGTGTGAACAGTGCCGCCGTCAATGCTCCATACAGCGCAGCCTCGGCCAACGGAGCGGCATGGATCGAGCGCACAACCGGAACAGGCAGCAGGCTTTCGGCAAGAATCAGCAGCGTGAATGCCGAGACAGATCCCAGCCCCAAGCCGATCGCGATTCCGACAAGAGTCAGGGCGGCTGTCTGCAGCCCATATGCCATGAATATCGTGCGTGTCTCAGCGCCGACTGTCTTGAGCGTCGCAATTACATTGATCTTTTCATCAAGATAGCTTCGCACAGCTGCCGCGACACCCACTCCGCCGACGGCCAGACCCGCCA
>JAJEAY010000164.1 GCA_022824145.1 Rhodobacter sp.
ACCGTGAATCCCTGTTTTGACCTTGGCGGATAGCGTCGGCGGAGTTCATCAACGACTTCGGGAAACGAGAACCAGCCGGGAATCTCCAATCCCTGGTTAAGGCGGCGGCGAAGCTCGGTGCCAGATATATCCAGCACCGTCGCGTCCTTTTGCACTTCATCCATAGGCTCGTACTGGGCCCGCTCCTGAACGTAGACCATGTGCCTGAATCCTACCATCTCGACACCGATTTCGTCCTGATGCGTATGGAAGAGTTCCTGGGCGTCGTATGGTCCGTAAAAGTCGTCGCCCTGGCTGTTTTTTCCGGGGCCCGCGTGGTCGCGGCCAACGATCATGTGGGTACAGCCATGATTGGCGCGGATCAGCCCATGCCAGACGGCTTCGCGCGGACCGGCCATCCGCATAGCCAGATTCAGCAGGCTCATGCTCGTCGTCGATCCGGGATATTTGTCGAGGATGGCCTCATAACAGCGCACTCGGGTGAAATGGTCAACGTCACCGGGTTTGGTCAATCCAACCACCGGGTGAATGAGCAGGTTTGCCTGCGCCATTCTCGCGGCCAGGAAAGTCAGTTCCTGATGCGCCCGGTGCAGTGGATTGCGGGTCTGGAACGCAACCACCCGGCGCCACCCAAGCTTTCGGAAAAGCGTGCGAAGTTCGTTTGGCGTGTCGCGCCTGCTGCGGAAGTCATGATGTATCGGTGGCCTAATTCCCATGACAGGCCCGCCAAGGTAGGTTCTGCCAGCCGTGTTGTGCAGGTAGTTCACCGCCGGATGCGCAATGTCATCCGCGCCAAAGACCGATTCCGCTTCCCGCGCCTTGTCGGGCGCCCACTTGTCCGTGACGGTCATCATGGCGAGAACCACGCCTTCAGGATCTCGCAGAATGATGTCCTCGCCGGTACCGATGCTGCTGGCAAACTCCTCTGAGACGTCAAGCGTAACTGGAATTGGCCACAATGTACCGTCCGTCAGCCGCATGTTTTCGACGACGCTGTTATAGTCCTGTTCGCCGAGGAATCCTTTCAGGGGGTTGAACCCGCCATTCATCAGCAGTTCCAGGTCGCAGACCTGGCGTGGCGACAGATCCCATCCGGGCCGGTCCAGGGACTCTGCCTTGAGTTTCTGGGCGCTTTCCTGAGAGACGTATAGCTCGGGAACGGGAGCGAGATTGGCTGTTCGCATAAAGGGCTATCCTAACTGTCTGCGCTGGGCGCAGCGGTTTGGCCAAAGAGTTCTTGGCAGGTCCGCCGTTCAGTCGCAAGCAGTGCGCCGATGCAGTGGCGGCTTGCGCTGACCTGTGCCTCCCTATTCAATCGCGGCGTTCAGGATCCCGCAGGAAGAGCTGTATATCGGCGACGTTCGTTCCTGTGGCGCCTGTCATCAGCAGATCACCGGAGGCGCTGAGAGCCGAATAGCTATCGTTGTTGGAGATGAGTGCGCTGGCGTCGGCGCCGGTTTCCTCAATTCGTCGGATCGTGCCGGAATCGACGAGTCCTCCCGCGGCGTCGGTTGGCCCGTCACGCCCGTCAGTTCCGCCAGAAAGAAACACCCAGCGATCTTTGATACCCTGTGCAGCCATCGAGACACGCAAGGCAAGCTCTTGGTTCCGGCCGCCAGTTCCATCGCCATTTACTCTGACAGTTGTTTCGCCGCCCCAGATCAGCAGACGGCATTCGGGTGGCCGCGCCTTGACCTGGTTCATGATCTCATGGGCTGCGTTGCCCACGTCGCCATTTAGGCGACCGGATACAATCATCGGCGAAAGGTGCGGAGCTGCAGCTGCGATCGCCTCAAGACTACGCCAGTTCGAGGCAACAATGCTGTTTTCGGCACTTTTCGAGGAAGTTGGAGGTGCCAAGGACGCTGTTCGGTCCAGATAATTCCTTACGCTTGCGGGAATTTCCTCCCATAGACCGCGGTGCTTTAGCAGCTGCATGGCGTCGGCTGGCGAGCCCAGCGGCGCGGATGTGGGCCCGCTCGCGATGCAGCGCGGGTCGTCGCCAATGACGTCAGAGACGATCAGACTGCGGACGCGTGCAGGAAATGCCAGTTGCGCCAATCCACCGCCCTTGAGCTGCGAAAGCTGCTGTCGCACAAGGTTGGTCTGATAGATGTCAAATCCACGATTGAGGAGGATCTCGTTGACGGCGATTTTGTCAGCGAGAGGGATTTCCGGAGGCGGAAGCACAAGCAGTGCCGAGCCACCTCCCGAGATCAGGCACAGTACGACGTCGCTGCCGCCTGCGGCCTGCAGCCGGCGCCGTACCTCCAGACTGGCCTGGCGGCCACGTTCGTCAGGTACAGGATGCCTGGCCGCGACGGTCTCGCAGTGTGGAACTTCGCGGACGTTTTCCGTGTTCGTGACTGCGAATGCTTCGAAGGGCGTGCTGGCCGGAATGTGACTGATCGCTTCTGTGGTCATGGCACAAGCGGCTTTGCCGAAGGCCAATATGAGATACCGGCCTCCGGTCAGCTCGCAGAGGGAGTTTGCCGTCAATTCGCGGCGCACGGCAAGCGCAGGGTCCGCTGCCTCGACCGCGACATCGAACAGCGATCTTGCCAGAGCTCTCAGATTCCGCTTCGTCATGCTCGCTCGCAGCCGGTTTGGGTTTCATGACTTAAGGGCTTATCCTCTTGGCATCGACAGGTCTACTTTCTGTGCCGGAAGAGGGCTGACCCGCTGCGCCGCTGCCATTATGTTTCCTCCATGCTCAGCCGATGGCAAAACGGCCGCCCGGCCTCTCGCCAGCGGTTCAGAGATCCCTCCAATCAAAGACGCTTGCGCTCGTCCATGCCTTGAAATGTCTACCGGACGTTTCATCGTCTTCGTCGGATCGGTTTTTTGTCGGCGCTGCCGGACAAGGGGTGGAATCGGGGCGGTCTCTCACAGGCGTCTGCACCGAACCGATGGCGTCCGAAATGACCTTTAAGCCAGCAGTTAGGTGTCCCCATTGCGTTGATGAACAACAGATGGCATTCAACCTGTGCAGTGCGTGAACCGGTTCCGGAACTGCCCACGCGCCGTCGTGGCTTTCGGAGTGGAACAATGAATCTTTAGCCAGAAACTGGAAGGAACCGTGACAAAGGTTCTCTACGAGAAGGACGGGCGTATCGGACGGATAACACTGAACCGTCCAGAGGTGATGAACGCCATCGACGACGACCTGCCGCGCGAACTGGCCGCTGCGGTTGCGGAAGCGGACCAGGATCGGACCGTGCATGTGATGATTCTGTCCGGCGCGGGACGCGCTTTCTGCGCAGGTTATGATCTCGCATACTATGCCGAAGGTGACGGCCGCGGTCGGGCGACGCAGGAAATGCCATGGGATCCCGTGCAGGACTTCCAGTTCATGTGGGCCAACACACAGGCATTCATGTCCCTCTTTCGGGCCTTGAAACCCGTGATCTGCAAGGTGCACGGATTCGCGGTTGCGGGCGGGTCCGACATCGCGCTCTGCGCGGACGTGGTCATCATGGGCGATAACGCCCTGATCGGTTACATGCCCACCCGGGTCTGGGGCTGTCCCACAACGGCCATGTGGGTGCATCGGCTAGGCCCGGAAAAGGCCAAGAGAATGATGTTTACCGGTGACAGGATCAACGGACGAGAGGCCGCAGATCTGGGACTCGTGTTGAAGTCCGTTTCCGATGACCGGCTGGATACCGAGGTCGAGGCGCTTGCCGCCAGGATGGCCTCGGTACCGATAAACCAGCTCGCCATGCAAAAGATGGTGATCAATTCCGCCGTCGAGGCGCAGATCAATCTGACCCAACGTCTGGCAACTGTGTTTGACGGAATCACCCGCCATTCACCGGAAGGTGTCAACTTCATGACCCGAGTCGGACAGGTTGGCTGGAAGCAGGCCGTACGCGAGCGCGACTCCGGTGAGTTCGACTGGACGAACTACAGACCTTTTGACAGCAGTTCTTGACGGGAACGCAGAACGCGATTCGATTCCGGTTCAGTTAACCGAACCATATCGGCGGCCACGGGACCATACAGTCGGGGAAGGTGAAGGGAAGAGTTACCACCCAAACCGCAGCACGGTCACGAAGTCAGGGCGGTTAAAGCCTCCGACTGAATTTGACCCCGAGGCCTTCCGACCCGTAGTTCCGGCGTGTAGGCAAATAGTAATCGGATCAGTTTTTTCGGTCGGCAGAGCGACTTGTTTGCCAGCAGCTCTCTATGGCGTCGTTTAAAGGCATCATCTTGAGAGGTGTGGTAGACTCTTCCTCTAGCTCCGTTGATTAAACGGGCACCACCGGCTTGCGCCGGCGCCAGTACGTGAGTGTTGTTTGAACGAGGCAAATTAGACTCGGTAATCTCGATCTCTTTCTCGTCGATCTCGACGGAGTCGGCGAGGCGCCACGCTCTCTTCCACGATAGTGCGCAATGTCCTCGAAGATTCCCAGATCGTAAGGATCTTCCTTGAAATCGGGAGTTCGTCCACAATAGGCGAATTCCCAAAACGCCCTGACGATAGTCAGGAAGGGGGTCTTGCCGGTGCTGTTGTCGCCAACCAGAAGAGTGAGAGGCACCAATTGGGCTTCCTGCTTTTCGCGACCGCTCCCAAATTTCCGGATGCTATGCGTTGTGTCGAAGAAGGTGGGATCCTCTTTCAATCCGGAGCACAGCGACGAAAGAAGCCAGGACGAACCGTGTGGCAAGGAACTTGAGACGCCGCGCACGGTGTGCCTTCGGAGCAGCCGCTACCAACCAAGCAGGGCGCGGAACTGAATGAGAAACTCAGGATAAATGTTACACCGGAGGAAATGGCGGATGCCGTACTGCGGCGTGTCCGAGTGGATAGAGACCTCGCCCTCCAGTTTTCGTTCGATATGGTCCCTTTCGCATCAGCGAACGGCAACGGCCAAGCGTTCAATTCGTTCTCGAACCACCGCGCCTTGAGGTCGTCAGTCAACGTTGCGGCATAGCGGAATCGCATCGCCAGATCGCCGTGACGAGTCCCGAAATACTTGACGCAGAACGTTGGGTCATACCGCGTAGCGCGATCGGAAGAGGCTGGATGATGACAAAGCTCTTCGTTTCCGAGATGCCGACTTTCAGAAGCAGTCCACCAAGCCCTCAGTTTGGGCCCCGAACCTATTGACTTCTGCCTGCCCCTTCATGCCATACCGCAAGAGGTCAAAAGAGGCGCTCGATGCAACCAGTGTCCATTCGGCCGCGCCGTCAGACTTCTTTCCCGGTTTCAAGCCAATCGCGACTTTTCAATGTCATCTACAAAAAGAAAGGGGCCGCATAGGCGACCCCTCTCCAAAACCGTCGCTCAGGACAGCTTACATCATGCCGCCCATGTCCGGCATGCCGCCGCCGCCCATGGCAGGAGCCGCGTTCTTCGGTTCCGGCTTGTCAGCAACCATTGCTTCGGTCGTGATCAGAAGACCGGCGACAGAAGCCGCGTCCTCAAGAGCCGTGCGCACGACCTTGGCCGGGTCAATGACGCCGAAAGCGAACATATCGCCATATTCCTCGGTCTGAGCGTTGAAGCCAAACGTGCTGTCGTCGGATTCGCGGATTTTGCCCGCAACCACCGAGCCGTCCACGCCAGCGTTTTCGGCGATTTGACGAAGAGGCGCTTCCAGCGCACGGCGGACGATGGCGATGCCGGCATCCTGGTCGCTGTTTTCTCCTTTCAGGCCGTTCAGATCCTTGGCAGCCTGAACCAGCGACACACCACCGCCGATAACGATGCCTTCCTGAACCGCCGCACGGGTCGAGTTCAGGGCGTCGTCAACGCGGTCCTTGCGCTCCTTGACCTCGACTTCGGTCATGCCGCCAACGCGGATCACGGCAACGCCGCCTGCGAGCTTCGCAACCCGCTCCTGCAGCTTTTCGCGATCGTAGTCGCTGGTGGTTTCCTCGATCTGCTGGCGGATCTGGGCAACGCGTGCCTCGATCTCGGACTTTTCGCCCGCACCGTCGACGACCGTGGTCTCATCCTTGGTGATCGATATGCGCTTGGCGGAGCCCAGCATGTCAATCGTGACGTTCTCGAGCTTCATGCCAAGGTCTTCAGAGATCACCTGGCCACCGGTCAGGATCGCGATGTCCTGCAGCATGGCCTTGCGGCGGTCACCAAATCCGGGAGCTTTGACGGCAGCGATCTTCAGGCCACCCCGCAGCTTGTTGACGACAAGCGTGGCGAGGGCTTCGCCTTCGACGTCTTCCGCCACGACCAGAAGCGGCTTGCCCGACTGGATGACGGTTTCCAGCAGCGGAACCATCGGCTGCAGCGAAGAGAGCTTCTTCTCATGCAGCAGAACGAGAGCGTCCTCGAGCTCAGCGGTCATCTTGTCAGGGTTGGTTACGAAATACGGCGAAAGGTAGCCGCGGTCGAACTGCATGCCTTCGACCACTTCGGTTTCGGTGTCGAGACCCTTGTTCTCCTCGACAGTGATCACGCCGTCATTGCCGACCTTCTGCATCGCGTCAGCGATCTGCTGGCCGATTTCACTTTCGCCGTTCGCCGAGATGGTGCCGACCTGCGCGACCTCGTCGCTGCCCTTCACTTCACGGGACGACGACTTGATCTTGTCGATGCACTGTTCGACCGCCGTGTCGATTCCGCGCTTCAGATCCATCGGATTCATGCCGGCCGCGACCGACTTCAGGCCTTCGCGCACGATGGCCTGGGCCAGCAGTGTCGCTGTGGTCGTGCCGTCCCCGGCTTCGTCGTTGGTGCGGCTGGCCACTTCCCTGACCATCTGCGCACCCATGTTCTCGAACTTGTCCTCGAGCTCGATTTCCTTTGCCACGGTCACACCGTCCTTGGTGATGCGAGGCGCGCCGAACGACTTGTCAAGAACAACGTTGCGGCCCTTTGGGCCCAGCGTCACCCTAACGGCATCGGCCAGAATGTTGACGCCCTTCAACATGCGGTTGCGGGCATCCGTTTCGAATTTGACGTCCTTAGCAGCCATTGGTTGCTTGCTCCTGGTTGTCTGGTTGTTTCAGTTAGGAAGGGCGGCGTCTCAGGAAACGATCCCGAGAATGTCGCTTTCCTTCATGATGAGAAGTTCCTCGCCGTCAAGTGTGATCTCCGTACCGGACCACTTGCCGAACAGGATCTTGTCCCCGGCTTGGACGTCCATCGCAATGCGTCCGCCGTCGTCATCCTTCGCGCCGTTGCCGACCGCAACAACTTCACCTTCGGCAGGCTTTTCCTTGGCGCTGTCCGGGATGATCAGGCCACCGGAGGTCTTTTCGTCAGACTCGACACGTCGGACCAATACCCGGTCATGCAGAGGTTTGAATGCCATCTCTGAACGCTCCTTCGTTCGTGGTTTACATAAGATTACTGGCACTCACTCTGTGCGAGTGCCAACAGCGGGCATTTAGGGAGGGAGGAAAGGTCTGTCAATAGAGCTGCCGTGCGCGGAGCAAAAAAAATTTCCTGCCGCTGCTGCGTGCAGTACGGCCAAGCTGCTCTCAGGGCGTCAGGGCAAAAGCGCCGCTCCCCGCGTTGTCCGGGCGTGACAATCCGGGGCGCCAGCCGTATAGAGGCGTCCGGTCTTTCGTCAATGGAAAACGGGAAAGAATCATGGCCATTGAAATTTTCGGGCACAAATCTCCAGACACCGATTCGGTTGGCTCCGCGATAATCTGGGCCTGGTTCCTCAACGAAGTGAAAGGCGCTACCGCTGAAGCGGTGCTGCTTGGCGAACCCAGTTCGGAAGCCGCCTTTGTGCTGGATAGGTGGGATATTCCCAAACCACGCATCATTCAGCGGATCACGCCCGGCCAGCCCGTGATCATCGTCGACACCAACAACCCAGCCGAACTGCCCGAAGGAATCGGTGAAGCGGACGTTAGGGCGATCATCGACCATCATCGGCTTGCTGGCGGCATTGCGACAAAAGGTCCGATCGATGTTGCGATCCGGCCGCTGGCCTGCACCGCAACGGTCATGCACGACCTGATGGGGCCGGACGCGGCGAAGATGCCTGACTGGGTCAAGGCAATCATGCTCAGCTGCATTCTGTCGGACACGCTTGAATTCCGTTCGCCGACCACGACCGAACAGGACAGATCGCTGGCCGAAGGGCTGGCCCGAGACCTTGGCCTTGACCTTTCAGCTTACGCCGCTGAACTGTTCGCCGCGAAGTCGGATGTGTCGAAGTTTTCGGACAGGGAACTGGTTCGCATGGATTCGAAACAGCATGAAGTCGGCGGTAAGAGGCTTCGTGTCTCGGTTGTCGAAACCACTGCGCCTCGCACCGTGCTTGAACGCAAGGACGGCCTTATGAATGCGATGGAGAGCGTTGCCAGAGAGGAAGGCGTCGACCAGATTCTTCTCTTTGTAGTCGACATTCTTGAGGAGGAAGCGACACTTCTGGTGCCGAACGACCTCGTCAGAAAAATCGCGTCAAGCAGTTTTGGGGCGGAAGCGGCAGGCGACACGGTCGTCCTGCCCGGAGTCATGAGCCGCAAGAAACAGATCATTCCGAACCTGAAGGTGTGAACTCGCGGTTCGTGCCGGCCAAAAGAATCGGAATCACCGTCGAGCATGGGAGCTTCGAATGACGGATCCACGCGTGGATGAAACACAGAAACCGGGCCGGGCTCCGTCCGCCTGCGATGCCGGTGCGTCCAATGACTAGGATCATCGAATCTCTGGAGGAAATCTCGCCGGGCTATGACGCGCTTTTCTGCGACCTGTGGGGCTGCCTGCACAACGGGCGGCGTCCGTTCTGGCCCGCAGTTGAGGCATTGCGCGCCGCCAAGGCGAGGGGACTCACTGTGGTGCTTCTGACAAACGCGCCAAGATCCCGGTTTGAGGTCGAAAAGCAGCTTGATGGAATCGGCGTTCCGCGGGACTGTTGGGATGTGATCACTACATCCGGTGACAGCGCTCGGGCGGCGATGTTTCGTGGAGTTGTCGGTTCTAGAGTATGGTTCATCGGCAGTGAACGTGACCTCTCGGTCTTCGAACCGCTCCGGATCATCGAGAATCCGGTCGAAATTGACCTTTCGCCGCCCGATGATGCAGAAGGCATTGTCTGCTGCGGTCCCGAAGACCCTTATGCCGATCCTGAAGTCTATCGGCCACGGTTCGCCGACGCGGTGGACAGGGACTTGCCGCTGCTCTGTTTCAATCCCGACATCGTTGTCGACTTCGGTACCCGGAGGCAATGGTGTGCGGGGGCTCTGGCGCAGCTCTACACAAGCATGGGAGGAGAAAGCCATTACTTCGGAAAACCGCATCCTCCGATCTACTATCTGGCGCGGCGGCGGCTGGCCGCATTGGGCCGGAACGCCTCCGACAGACGCATTCTGGCCGTCGGAGACGGCATAGCAACCGACGTCGCCGGTGCGGCAGGTGAGGGCATCGACGCGCTATTTGTCACAGGTGGTCTTGCCGCTGAGGAAACCGGCACGGTGGAACAGCCAGATGCGGTCGCGCTAAATCGCTATCTGGAAAGGGAAAATTACGATCCCCCATATTCGATTGGATTTCTTCGCTGAGCAAAAGAGCAAGATTGTTTCAAATTCTGCACAATAATCGTCCGAAAGTTACTTTCTGAATTGCGGAGGCAGGGCTGTGATTCTAAGGTGTGACGGATGAGCGGTCCATCGGTTCAACTATGCGGCATGATATTGGTTCAGGAGGCGGCGGCATGCCTGACAGCGATGCCCGGGGAACGATCTGCATCGAGGATCTCGAAATCGGAATGCGCCGTCAGCTATGCAAGCGGATCACGGATCAGGACATCCAGCTCTTTGCTGAGATCTCGACCGACCGGAATCCGGTGCATCTGGACGAGGACTACGCCCAGAACACGATTTTCGAAGGCCGCATTGCCCACGGGATGATGACGGCGTCGTTCATTTCGGCTGTTATCGGAGAGCAGCTTCCCGGCCATGGCACCGTCTATCTTCGGCAGGATCTCCGTTTCCTCGCTCCTGTCCGGCCCGGCGACCTGGTGCAGGCCGCGGTCGAGGTCATCGCGATCGACCACTCACGTCGCCGCGTGACCCTTGATTGTCACTGTGCGGTGGGCGATAGGGTCGTTCTGAAAGGCGAGGCGCTGGTACTGGCGCCTAGCCGTAAATTCGACTGACTTCCGGGGGCTGGCCCCCGCTTCGGGGGACGATGCGAACCTTCACAAACTGGCAGAGCCTGAGTGATGCCGACCGAGGAGCCTCGGTTGCTATCGGCAATTTCGACGGTGTGCATCTCGGCCATCAGGCGGTGATCGACATCGCCCGAGCGGAATCGGCGCGTTCCGGCGCACCTCTGGGAGTCGTCACGTTCGAGCCGCATCCCCGGCAGGCGTTCGCTCCGGGTGCGCCGCCATTCCGGCTGATGAACGCGGAGACACGGGCCCACCGACTTGAGAAGCTTGGCGTGGATGTCCTCTACCAGCTCGGATTCGGGCCGGAACTGCATGGTCTGACGCCGGAGGAATTCGCCCGGATCATCCTGGCCGGAGGCTTGGGACTGACCCATGCGGTTGTGGGAGAGGATTTCCGTTTCGGCAAGGCCCGCGCAGGATCGGCTCAGGATCTGCACGAGTTTGGACGGGAATTCGGCTTTGGCGTTTCGACAGCCCGCTTGGTTGAGGAACAAGGCGTCGAAGTTTCCTCCACGAGCATCCGCCGGTCACTGGCGGAAGGGCGGCCCCGGGACGCCGCAGCCATGCTGGGTCACTGGCATCGGATCGACGGGCCGGTCCTGCACGGGGACAAGCGCGGAAAGGCATTTGGATTTCCCACCGCCAACATGTCGGTCGTGGACCTGCATCCACCGAAATTCGGGGTCTACGCTGTCAGTGTCGACGTGCTGGACGGACCCCACCAAGGCAGCTACGCTGGCGCCTCATCAATAGGAGTGCGGCCGATGTTCGGCGCAAATCCACCGAATCTCGAGACGCATATTCTTGATTTCGATGGAGATCTGTACGGCACGCATCTGTCCGTCGCGCTTGTCGAATACCTGCGGCCTGAGATCAAGTTCGATGGAATTGATCCGCTGATTGAGCAGATGGCCGCTGACTGCAAGCGTGCCCGCGGCATTGTTGGTGGCTTGCCATGACTGACGGTCCTGTCAGACGCAAAGGATTGCGGGATCGGTTTTGGGAACGGGTGCCGCTTGACGGGCTTTCCCCGAAAGAATGGGAAGCGTTGTGTGACGGCTGCGGAAAGTGCTGCCTTAACAAGCTTGAGGATCCGGATACAAACGAGATCGCGTTCACACGTATCGCCTGCCGTCTCTTGGACGGCGGGACGTGCCGATGCACACAGTACCGCATTCGCAGGCAGCTTGTTCCTGACTGTGTCGTGCTGACCCCCTCGAACATCGGTGAGATCGCATACTGGATGCCAGAGACCTGTGCCTACCGGCTGCTATGGGAAGGACAGGAACTCCCCGACTGGCATCCCCTTGTCTCCGGGAGGGAAGAAAGCGTACACGAGGCTGGCGTTTCGGTGCTTGGCTGGACAATGCCTGAATTCGAGGTGCCGGAGGAAGACTGGGAAGACTACGTGATAGAAGGGCCGATCTGAATGCAGTTTGCTTCTGACAACTCCTCTGGAGCCCATCCAGCGGTCATGGACGCGCTCATTCGCGCAAACAACGGATTCGCGCCGTCCTACGGAGCCGATCCAGCCATGGATGAGGTGCGGCAGCAGATTCGGGACATTTTCGAAGCACCTGAGGCTGCGGTCTATCTGGTTGCGACGGGAACCGCTGCAAACTCCGTCGCCCTGGCTTCGGTCTGTCCACCTTGGTCAGCCGTTTATTGCCATCGGCACTCCCATATTATGGAGGACGAATGCGGTGCGCCGGAATTCTATACCGGCGGCGCGAAACTCGTGCCTGTCTATGGAGAGAGCGCAAGGATTGATCCCGTCTGCCTTTCTGAAACACTTAAGGCGGCCGTCCACGTAGGCGTTCACAACGTCCAGCGTGGCGCGGTCTCCATCACCAACGTTACCGAGATGGGGGCGGTCTACACTCCCGATGAAGTGGCCGGGCTCTGCGCCATAGCGAAGGAATGGGAATTGCCATGCCATATGGACGGCGCCCGCTTTGCGAATGCCTTGGTGGCCACAGGAGCCAGCCCGGCGCAAATGACGTGGAAGGCCGGCATCGACGTTCTGAGTTTCGGCGGCACCAAGAACGGGCTGATCGGAGCGGAGGCCGTGGTGATTTTCGATCCGGAGAAATCGTGGGAATTCGAGCTGCGGCGAAAGCGAGGTGGACATCTCTTTTCGAAACATCGCTACCTGTCGGCGCAGATGCAGGCGTATCTGACGGACGGACTTTGGCTCCAGCTGGCCCGTGCCGCCAATGCGGCTGGCGAGCGGCTGGCCAAGGGCATCGCAACAGTCAACGGTGCTTCGCTGCTGAGTCCTGCCGATGCCAACATGGTCTTCGCCGTCCTGCCCCGTGCGGCACACCAGAGAGCGATTAACGCGGGTGCCGTTTACTACCCTTGGCCCGCAGCCTGGAACGAGGACGGGCCGAATGACCAGCCGCTGTCCGCAAGGCTGGTCTGCAGTTGGTGTACGTCCGATGAAGAGGTCGATGGACTCCTCGAGGCGCTCAGGAATTGACGAAGGGTTCGATTGCCGCCGACGCGTCGGATAGATGCGTATTGGGAAGCGAGCGCGCCGTTAACTGCATCAATCGCCGCCGGTAACTTCCACACGCCTGACGCCGGACGAAGGGAAATGGAATCACTGGTTCGGTCTCCAAATCTCACCGCCGACGTTATTCCATCTCAGAGACGAGTCGAAGGGCTTGTATGATACACATGGTGCGAGAATTCGGTTGGACCGACTGCAACGGGCGAACCAGCTTTCGCAATAATGTTCATCTGGAAGATTCGAGTCTTGGATTCTGCGCAGCCAGTTGGATCGGTGAAGCCACGGCTCGATGTCGCTTGCGTGGTGTGGCCTTATAGGAAGCACCACAAGGTGATTGGCGCCTTTGCTTCCAAGTTCCATAGGTTGGCCGTCGTTCAGGGTTGCAAAGGAGCAATCAGTTTATTTTTCGGACCCATACTGGACACCACGGATCACAATGTTCCCAGCGGTGTTAATCGCGGGATATTCACTATCGATTTAAATGCGGACTCGAGTAGCGGTCGGGGCTTGAGAAACTATGGTTCCTAGTCTTGCATGATGTACAACGGCATACTATTTCTTTACTTTCTTTACTGAAACGAGAAGCGGGACGGAAAAGTTCGGCAGAGCGGGAATTCCGGCCGATCTGATTGTCTTGATCGGAGTCATGCCGTGTCCTGCAAACTGCTGGATTTCCGTTCGGTGCTCCAACAGGTTAGAAACGAAGCGTACCGTCTGTAACGGGATGCTAATTGCTCAAGATGTAGTTATTCCCATACATTGTAATATGGAACGCGGAAAGAAAATCCATTCCTAACAATACAGCATGGTTGGTGGGCTCATATGGGAGCTCTCCTAATTGTAAATCCATTCCTCTCAGAACACTGTGCTGGTGGACTGGCCCTCCCTGAAGAACGGAATATCCATCAATGGGAATGTCGATTCTTGCTCTGTATTTCTTCGCGCGAGAAGGCGCGCCGGTGACGGGTACAATCGACATATGGCCAATGGCTTGCAATCCGACTTCGTCGATGACCTTCTTTGAGATCATTGTGACCTGTGCACCCGGTATCCATGAGTGCGTTGTAACGAATTTGGATTTCATCATATCCGGGGACCGAAACGGCGGCTACCAAAATGATCTTCCTATCTTTAACATCGCCTACAAAAGTAGCCATTACGCCGTGGCTTCGCTCGAATTGACGTAAGCCGTGAAGAAGCCAAGCGATCTCGGTCTTTCGCCGAAGGTCTCAACAGAAAAGTTGCCCAAGCCGTATTTTTTGACCCCAATCGAGTATGCGTCGCCGCTGTCGTTGTAGATGGCAATCAGCTTTCCATCGTGCAGAAGAGCCGCCCGACCCATGTTCTCCGCTTCCATGCTGCCCCTTAACGCTTCAAATGCTTCCCAGTTTTTCTGAAGTTGGTTCGCCGCCATGGTCATTCTCCTCAAGGATGCAGGCAAAATATTCTACAAAGATACAATGCGGCATTCAACTGTTACTGTTGATTTTACGGCAGTTTCACCGACTTCCAAGCATAGTGTACCATCGCTTGACATGCCCCTATGACTTGCGGCGAGCCACAAGAACTAGGTCAGTGTGGCTTAGCCGGAAGTTCGCGCCGTGTTTGGTCCGGAACCGGAAACCGATCTGGTTCAGCCGGCGTATGCGGAATCTGGTCGCGGTTTCGCAGCCCAAAGCCTTGCCTCGAAAAAACGGGTTTCCTAGGATTGTCTGTCAACCCGAAAAAAGGGTTGCATACTCCGGTGGCCTCCGTCCGGACACAGACCGTGAGCTATCACGGCTCCGCGATGCCGTGGAGAGACTGGTGCTGGAAATCCAGCCGGTTAGAAGATGCCCGGCGAATCCACTGAGAAACCGGGACCGCGAACTGGAAATCCGCCGCCGTACGGGATTCGTTACGAAGGCCGCTGCTGCCATCGCATACGGTACGGCCGCGGTATTGGTGGTTGCCGGTCTGATTGCGGGAAGGCTGCGGCCGGTTCTGGCGCTGATGGGCGACTTCGCGAAGACCGCAGGCCAGTGGCTGCGGAGTCTCGTGCCTTTCGGTTGACGGACGCCCGCGCGTGGGTTTCCTGAACTGGTAGCATCCGTCTTGGGGACCTGCGGAGAGATCGTTCTGCATATGTGCCTTCAAAGGAATCTATACTCGGCACGCGGGAAAGCGGAGATCGAATCCGGTCTTGTAGGCCGATCATATCGTCGCTTGAATAACTACATTATTGTAGTTACGCTGCCCTTTCGGTTTCATCCAGTTTCACCTTGGACGAGGACAAGAATCTCTTCAACCAGCGTAAGCATGGCCTCAGCTTTGAGGATGCCGCCCGCGTGTTCCTCGGTCCGCTGCGTCTTTCAAGGCGGGACCGGATTGAAGGCGGTGAGCGGCGCTGGCAGACAGTGGGGCGAACCGACGGCCTGGCCGTGATTCCGGTGACCCATACATTCACGGAAGAGGGGCCAGCGGACGAGCCGGTCGAGGTGATTCGCATCATCTCGACCTGTTCCGCAACCTGTAGAGAGAGAAAGCGTTATGAAGACGGTTAAACACACACTCGATACGCTTTCGCCCCTGACAGAAGCTTGAAAGGACAGTCTGAAGCGCTTGACTGCGACGCCTGACGATCAGATCAACCTTGACGACATCCCGGAGCTGACCGACGCGCAACTCGCCGAGATGAAGCGGGTTGAACGCTTCCGCCCGGTAAAAAAAGCAGATCGCCGCCCGTCTGGACGCTTATGTGCTCGCCTGGCTCAAGGCTTGCGGCAAGGGCTACCAGTCTCGGATGAATGCCATCTTGCGGCAGGCGATGCTGAACGCGAAGTAACGGGAGTCACCATAACCGGCGGGCACACTGCCGATACCCGTGTCGGGCACGGGACCGCTATCCAAGTTCGCGGGCGGCCGTACCGCAGCGCAAGCCACATGGACACGGATCTGGTCAGGAACATGTGCCAGTAAGCGAACCCACGGCGGCCGCAGCCAGCCGTGGAAGCCCGACCAGAGGATCTGGTCGCGGATCGATGACAGAGAATGTCCTCGTGGCGTCAAGGTTTCCGACCCGCGGATGAAAGGTCCGGGAATCCGCCGAGACGGCGTCCACGGTCAGTGGAGTTACACGTTCATAAGCAGGCATAAATGGTCAACTCGTAGATTCTGATGCATTTGACCGGGACTCTGATCGCGCCTTGGAACGTAGCCGGGCAATGCACACGCCAACCTGCGACCGGTATTCCAATCATGTGGCAGACCGTTCAACGGCTTTCTCCATCAGCGGTGTCTTGGCGCGGGCACACGGTAGGATGATCACTTGTGGATTTCCGAACCCAGCCATGCAAAAATCCATTTAAATGCACTGTTTCCAAGACCGTATCGGGATGCTAGGGGGGTATCAACTTCACGCATCCGCCGTGCGGCGGCACATTGAGAAAACGCTGACCATGCCAAATCCCATAGATCCCAAGCTAATCTCCGGAAACGCAAATCTCCCGCTTGCAACGGCTGTCGCCCATCGCATGTCGATGCATCTGGGCGTCGATATCGAACTGGTCAGTGCCAGGGTGGAGCGCTTCAATGACGGGGAGATTTTTGTTGAGGTATTTGAGAACGTTCGCGGCGAGAACATGTTCATCATCCAGCCAACCTCCAATCCCGCGAACGACAACCTGATGGAACTCCTGATCATGGCCGACGCGCTTCGACGGTCATCCGCCGCTCGAATCACTGCGGTGATTCCGTACTTCGGCTATGCCCGCCAGGACCGCCGTACCAAGGCACGCACTCCGATCAGCGCCAAACTGGTCTCTGACATGATCGTTGGCGCAGGCATTGAGCGCGTCCTGACCATAGATCTTCACGCAGCGCAGATACAGGGATTCTTCGATATTCCGGTTGACAACCTCTATGCCGCACCTGTCTTCGCTCTCGACATCATGCACCAGTTCAGAGGGTGTCTCAGGGACGTTACGGTTGTCTCGCCCGACGTCGGCGGAGTCGAACGTGCCCGTGAGCTAGCCAAGCGAATAAACTGTGCGCTGGCTATCGTGGACAAACGCCGTGATGCGCCCGGAGAAGTGGCCGAAATGACCGTGATCGGTGACGTTACCGACAAGACCTGCATCATTGTTGATGATATCGTAGACACCGCTGGCACGCTATGCAAAGCCGCTGATGTACTTATCGAAAACGGCGCAACTGAAGTGCATTCCTACATTACTCATGGAGTGCTTTCCGGCGAGGCCGTGCAGCGCGTAGCCAGCTCGCGGATGAAGAGCCTGGTGATCACCGACACCATTCAGCCAAGTGACGAAGCGCGTGAGGCCGCGAACATTCGGATTCTGTCCATAGCCCCGATTTTCGCTTTGGCGATCATGAATATCTGGAACGGCAACAGTGTCAGTTCGCTCTTCGAGACCGACACTCTCCGTCGGATCTACGAAGGCGTGTTCATCGGCGACCTGTTTTCGTCAAAGGAAATTGCCAGGACTCCTGTTGCTGCGGCATCCGGTGCCTGAGCGGGCCCCGAAATCAGCCACCCGAGACCCACCACAGACGGATGGGATCCTGACTCCTGACGAATTCATGCTGAGTGTGCATCCGCAGCGGATCCGTTCGGCCTGTCCCGCTGCGACGGAAAGCTGTAGGTTCAGATCCCTAGCTCGGACCGCAAAGCGGCGACATCAGCGGCGTATTTCGCCGCCGCGTCCGGGTCGTCACTGCCAGACTCCTCCGCAAGGGCATCCAGAAAGCCCGCCGTGACCTCGGCACGCGGAAGCGCGCGCTCCGCCAGAACCGAGAGCGTGGTCGCAGTGATTTCGGCAAATCCTCCCGAAACAACATACTCTTGGTCGCCGTCTCCGCCTTTGGCCCGAACGATTCCCGGCCGCAGCGTCGTAATGAGCGGCATATGCTCCGGCATCGCCGTCATATCGCCTTCACTGCCGGGAACCAGCACTTCGCTGGCTGCGAATGACGCCAGCCTGCGCTCAGGGCTTACAAGGTCGAACTGCATTTCCTTCGCCATGCCTTTCCCCTGCTAGGCGGCTTCCGCCGCCATGCGTTCCGCCTTCGCGACCACTTCGTCGATGTCGCCGACCATATAGAACGCGGCTTCGGGCAGGTGGTCAAACTCACCGGCCACGACCCGTTCGAAACTGTCGATTGTTTTCTCCAGCGGAACCTGCACGCCCGGAGAACCGGTGAACACCTGCGCCACGTCGAAGGGCTGGCTAAGGAACCGCTGGATCTTTCTGGCTCTGGCAACAACCAGTTTGTCCTCTTCGGAAAGTTCGTCCATGCCGAGAATGGCGATGATGTCCTGAAGCGACTTGTAACGTTGCAGAACCTCCTGGACTTCGGAAGCGACCTTGTAGTGACGTTCACCCACAACCGCTGGGTCCATCAGTCTCGACGTTGAGTCGAGCGGGTCAACAGCTGGATAAATTCCAAGTTCCGAGATCGCCCGTGACAGAACTGTCGTCGCGTCAAGATGCGCGAAAGATGTCGCGGGGGCGGGATCTGTCAGGTCATCCGCGGGAACGTAGATGGCCTGAACCGACGTGATCGATCCCTGCTTGGTAGAGGTGATCCTTTCCTGAAGCGCCCCCATGTCCGTGGCCAGGGTTGGCTGGTAGCCCACAGCGGAGGGAATTCGACCCAGGAGTGCGGAAACCTCGGAACCAGCTTGGGTAAATCGGAAGATGTTGTCGACAAAGAACAGGACATCCGTGCCGGACTGGTCGCGGAACTGTTCCGCAAGCGTAAGGCCGGTCAGCCCGACGCGGGCACGGGCGCCTGGGGGTTCGTTCATCTGGCCATAGACCAGCGCGACCTGGCTCTCCGACAGATTGTCCGGCTTGATGACGTTGGACTCGATCATTTCGTGGTAAAGGTCGTTACCCTCACGCGTCCGTTCGCCGACACCGGCGAAGACCGAGAAGCCGGAATGTACCTTGGCGATGTTGTTGATCAACTCCATGATAAGCACGGTCTTGCCGACGCCGGCGCCGCCGAATAGGCCGATCTTGCCGCCCTTAGCATACGGGGCAAGCAGATCCACCACTTTGATGCCGGTCACCAGAATCTCCGATTCGGTCGACTGCTCGGCGAATTCAGGGGCAGGCTGGTGAATCGAGCGATGCTCCTCCGCGTCAATCGGCCCGCCTTCGTCAACAGGCTGCCCGACGACATTGATGATGCGTCCGAGCGTTGCGTTGCCAACCGGTACTGTGATCGGACCTTCGGTGTCGATCACCTCCTGACCGCGGACCAGGCCTTCCGAAGAGTCCATCGCGACCGTGCGTACGGTGTTCTCGCCGAGATGCTGGGCGACCTCCAGAACAAGACGGTTGCCGTGGTTGTCCGTCTCCAGCGCGTTCAGTATTTCTGGAAGGTGATCGTCAAACTGCACGTCGACGACGGCGCCGATGACTTGGGTCACTTTGCCTTTCGCGTTTGCCATCAATCTGGTCTCCGGTTCCTTAGAGCGCTTCGGCGCCCGATATGATTTCTATCAGTTCGTTGGTGATGACGGCCTGGCGCGAGCGGTTGAACTGAATGGTCAGCTTGTCGATCATCTCGCCGGCGTTGCGGGTTGCGCTGTCCATTGCGCTCATCCGCGCACCCTGTTCGCTGGCGCCGTTTTCCAGCAGGCCCGAGAAAATCTGCGTCGCCACGCCACGGGGCAGAAGCGTGTTGAGGATCGCCTCTTCATCGGGTTCGTGGTCGTAGAAGGGGACTGCGTCGCTCCCGGATGAATCGAACCGGGCGGGGATGACCTGCACAGCGGTGGGTTCCTGGGCGATCACCGTCTTGAAAGTGTTGAAGAAGATCGTCGCCACGTCAAATTCGCCGGCGTCGAAGCGGGCAAGGATGTTTCTCGCGATGTTCTGTGCGTTGGCGTAACCGACCCGCTTGACAGCGCTGAGGTCTACATGGTCCACAATCCGGTCGCCGAACTCGCGCTTCAGCTGTTCGCGGCCCTTCTTGCCGACGGTGATTATCTTGACCGTCTTTCCTGCCTTCACCAGTTCCTGCGCCTTCGCTTTGGCCAGCCTTACAATGGACGAATTGAAGCCGCCGCAGAGGCCACGCTCGGCGGTCATGACCAACAGCAGATGCACGTCGTCCCGGCCGGTGCCGGCGAGAAGTTTTGGCCCCTGACCGCTGGCCATCGCGCTGGCTGACAGCCCCGCCATCACCGCGTTGAAACGTTCGGTGTAGGGTCGGGCGTTCTCGGCCTCTTCCTGCGCGCGGCGGAGCTTTGCCGCCGCGACCATCTGCATCGCCTTGGTGATCTTCCGCGTCGACTTGACGCTGTCGATCCTGATTCTCAGATCCTTGAGGCTCGGCATCGATCCAATCCCGTTCCGCTGCTGGCCTAGGCGAAGCCTTCGGCGAATCCGGTGATGGCCGCCCTGACTTTCTCTTCCAGCTCGCCCGAGACCTTCCGGTCATTGTTGGTGATGTCGTCCAGCAGATCCTGGTGTTTGCTGCGCAGGTGGTTCAGCAGTCCCCGCTCGAACCTGCCGACCTCGCGAGTCTCTATTCCATCGAGGAAGCCCTTGATTCCCGAATAGATGATGCAGACGATCTCCGCGTTAGTCAGAGGCGAATACTGCGGCTGTTTCATCAGTTCCGTCAGGCGGGCCCCTCGGTTCAGCAGCCGCTGGGTCGCCGCATCCAGATCCGATCCGAACTGGGCGAACGCCGCCATTTCGCGGTATTGCGCAAGCTCCAGCTTCACCGAACCCGCTACCGACTTCATTGCGGCGGTCTGGGCGGACGAACCCACCCGGGAAACCGAAAGACCCGTATTCACCGCTGGCCGGATGCCCTGGTAGAACAGTTCCGTCTCAAGGAAGATCTGTCCGTCCGTGATGGAGATCACGTTTGTCGGGATGAAGGCGGAAACGTCTCCGCCCTGGGTTTCAATGATCGGCAGTGCAGTGAGTGACCCCGCGCCGTTGTCCTCGTTCAGTTTGGCTGACCGCTCCAGCAGCCGGGAATGCAGATAGAACACGTCGCCCGGATAGGCTTCGCGGCCTGGCGGGCGGCGGAGCAGAAGCGACATCTGGCGGTAGCTGACGGCCTGCTTGGACAGGTCGTCGTAAATGATCAGCGCGTGGCGGCCGTTGTCGCGGAAATATTCCGCCATCGAGGTAGCCGAATAGGGTGCCAGGAACTGCATCGGCGCCGGGTCCGACGCGGTGGCGGCCACGATGATCGTGTATTCGATCGCCCCGGATTCCTCGAGTTTCTTGACAAGCTGCGCGACTGTTGAGCGCTTCTGTCCCACGGCGACGTAGACGCAGTATAGCTTCTTGCTCTCGTCGTCGCCCGCGGCTTCGTTGTATGATTTCTGGTTGAGAATCGTATCAAGCGCCAATGCGGTCTTTCCGGTCTGGCGGTCGCCGATGATCAGTTCCCTCTGGCCGCGCCCGATCGGTATCATCGCGTCCACAGACTTGAGGCCGGTTGCCATCGGCTCGTGGACCGACTTTCTCGGGATGATGCCCGGCGCCTTAACGTCAGCCACGCGACGTTCGGATTCCTTGATCGCACCCTTGCCGTCGATCGGATTGCCCAAGGCGTCAACGACCCTTCCCAGAAGGGCGTCGCCCGCCGGCACGTCCACAATGGAGCTTGTCCGCTTGACGGTGTCGCCTTCCTTGATGTCCCGGTCGGTTCCGAAGATCACCACACCGACATTGTCGGCCTCAAGGTTCAGCGCCATTCCCATCACGCCGCCCGGGAACTCGACCATTTCGCCGGCCTGGACGTTGTCCAGACCGTAGACGCGGGCGATTCCGTCGCCAACGCTCAGCACACGGCCAACTTCGTCGACTTCAGCCTCGCGACCGAAATTCCTGATCTGTTCCTTCAGGATCGCAGAGATTTCCGCTGCTTGGATCCCCATCTATCCGACCTCTTTCATTGCATTCTGCAGTTTTGCCAGGCGCGAGGCGACCGAAGTGTCGATCATTTTCGAACCCACCTTGACCACGAGACCGCCGATGAGGCTCTCATCGACCGTCACGATCATCTTTATGTCCTTGCCAACCGATGACTTCAGCGTCTCGCCCAGCCGTTCCTTCTGCCCATCGGTCAATGGCGCCGCGGCTGCCACTTCCGCTGTCACCTGTCCCTTTTCCTCGGATATCAGCGCCCGCAGAGCCCTGAACAGGTGGGGCAGCAGAAACAGCCTGCGTCGTGAAGCCATCAGGCCAAGCAGGTTTTTCACGTTTTCCGACAGTCCCATCCGTTCCGCGACCGCGATGACCGCACCGCCCTGTTCTTCTCGGGTATAGACTGGCGATGAGACAAGATCGCGGAAATCGCTGCTGTCGGTCATTGCGGCTTCAAGCGCATCGACGTCCCGCTCCACCTCGTCGAGCGAGCTGCCTTCCTTTGCCAGTTCGAAGGCTGCGGTCGCATACCGCAGCGCGATGCCAGCTGAGATCGAAGCTGTCTCGGACACGTCCGTCCTTCCGATTTGCGGCGCCCGTCACTGATCGTATCAGGGCAGGATCAGGGCAACATAAACGGCGTACCGGAACAGCACGCCTTCAGGATCGGCGAAGTTCTAACAGAGGCGGAAACGCCCTGCAACCTGCCTGACTCAACCGCCGCACAAAAATCATCCAATGTTTCCGGTATGTTGAAGTAAGTGCGACTTATTGCGCAGAAAGTTCCGGCCATGCGGGAGCTGCGTCAGACCGGCTTGGCTTCAGGTATTGCGATGCCTTCCAGAATCCTCATTGGCCGCTTCACCGCTTCCGGCAGCCCGCGCTCGCTGGCGTAGACGTCCTTTCTGGCCTCCACCAGCAGCACGCCGCCTGCGATTCCCCGGGTTATGCGCTGTCCTGCCCGTTCCCAGAACGGTCCTGTCCTTAACCAGAACGAGCGGTTCGAGGGTGGCTGGAACAGAACACCGGCGCGGCGTTCGGGCGTGAACGCGCGCCGACGGAGCTGGGACTCAAGCTGGCCGAGGCTGTAGGGGCGCCCGAATCCGAACGGGGTTCCGTCGCGCCGTGCCCACAGCCCGGTCCTGTTCGGTACGATGAAGAGAGCCTTTCCGCCCGGTGCCAGGACACGGCGGCACTCGTCCAGAAGGCGCGTGGGGTTTTCGCTGGTTTCCAGCCCGTGCAGCAGCACAAGCCGATCCGCCTCGCCGTTTGGAAGTGGCCAAAGCGTCTCTTCACACAGGACGCTCGCATTCGGCCGCTGGGGAGGCCACGGCATGATCCCCTGTGGCGCCGGCATCAGGCAGATGACCCGCGCGGCGCTGTCAAGAAAGGGGCGCAGGAGCGGCGCCGCGAAGCCGAACCCCACCACCGTTTCTCCGTTCACACTGGGCCAGAATCCGCTTATCTGGGTGCAGATCACCTGCTTCGCCGCACGGCCGAGGCCGGTTCGGTAGTAGAAGTTTCTCAGGTCAAGGACATCGAGATGCATTGCGACCGGGCTCCGGATCGGCAACAGTCCCGCAACACCATACCCAGTACGGAAGGAAACTCCATGCCTCTGGACATCGTAACGGTCCCATGCCTGTCGGACAATTATGCATTTCTGGTACATTCTCCACAGACCGGCGAGACCGCGCTGGTAGACGCGCCTGAAGCGGCTCCGATCAGGAGGGTCCTGACAGACCGGGGATGGACCCTTTCCCGCATCCTGATCACGCATCACCACAGCGACCACGTTGATGCCGTAGAGCCTCTTCGCGAGGAATTCAATGCGCAGGTCGTCGGCGCAACGGCTGATGCCGAACGCCTGCCCCGACTCGATCTCGCAGTAGCAGAGGGTGATGAATTCGAGTTTTCGGGCCACACGGTGCGGGTTCTGGACGTATCGGGCCACACGGTCGGCCACATTGCATTCCACATTCCGGACGGGAAGGTGGTTTTCACGGCAGACAGCCTTATGGCCCTCGGCTGTGGACGGCTGTTCGAGGGTTCGGCCGAGCAGATGTGGACAAGCCTTTCAAAGCTGGCTGCGCTTCCTCCCGAAACGGTGGTGTGCTCAGGCCATGAATACACTTCTGCCAACGCAAGGTTCGCGCTGACCGTGGAACCGGACAATCCTGATCTGAAGGCCCGCGCGGCCGCAATCGAGGATGCAAGGGCGAATGGCAGGCCCACCGTTCCCTCAACGCTTGCGGAGGAGATGGCGACGAATCCATTTCTTCGGGCGAATCTTCCTGGAGTGAAGGCGCTGATGGGCATGGCCGGCAGTTCCGACGCCACGGTTTTTGCCGAGATCAGGCGGCGCAAGGACAGCTTCTGACTGACGCCTGTACGCAACCCGAAATCCAGGAATTTCGTATTCGACAGTCAAAAATGTGATCTTCAAGGGAAAGAAAGTCCTTGAAGCATGATGCGAAACACCTGCATTCTGCGGTCATGGCAATTGGCTGGCGATCGGGCTTCTGTCCCGTTCGGGCCGGAACTAAGGAGCGCTTGAGGTGCCGTCTTTTTCGCGAACGCTTGAACAGGCGATGAATTCCGCGCTTTCGATGGCCAACAGGCGGCGCCATGAACTGGCGACGCTGGAACACCTGCTTCTGGCTCTGGTTGACGAACCCGGCGCCGCGAAAGTCATGCAGGCCTGCGGCATTGATCTCGAAGAGCTCCGCCGGACGCTTGAGCGGTTCATCGAGGAAGAACTGGCAACGCTTGTAACCGATGCTGAAGGGACCGATGCGGTGCCGACAGCAGCCTTCCAGCGCGTCGTGCAGCGGGCAGCCATCCATGTACAGAGTTCCGGCCGGACAGAGGTGACCGGAGCGAACGTATTGGTCGCGATCTTCGCGGAACGCGAATCCAACGCTGCGTACTTCCTTCAGGAGCGGGACATGACCCGTTACGACGCGGTTAACTACATTGCCCATGGCATCACAAAGGATCCGTCCGCGGGTGAAACGCGGCCCGTCGCAGGGGCGGGTGCGGGAGATGTCGAGGACGGTGCGCAGGCCGAAGGCGCCTTGGCGAAATACTGCGTCGACTTGAACGCGAAAGCGGTTCGGGGAGATGTCGATCCCCTGATCGGCCGCGACCATGAAGTCGAACGCTGCGTTCAGGTCCTGTGCCGCCGCCGCAAGAACAATCCGCTGCTTGTCGGTGATCCGGGGGTCGGAAAGACCGCCATCGCAGAAGGGCTGGCATACAGAATCACCTGTCGGGAAACGCCGGAGATACTTCATGCCTCCACGATCTATTCGCTGGATATGGGAGCGCTTCTCGCCGGCACTCGGTACAGGGGCGATTTCGAGGAACGGCTGAAGGCGGTCGTCGCCGAACTGGAGAATCACGAAAACGCGATTCTCTTCATCGACGAAATCCACACGGTCATCGGAGCCGGAGCGACATCCGGCGGTGCGATGGATGCTTCGAATCTCCTGAAGCCGGCACTGCAGGGCGGCAGGCTCCGCTGTATGGGATCAACGACATACAAGGAATTCCGGCAGCATTTCGAAAAGGACCGCGCGTTGAGCCGCAGGTTCCAGAAGATCGACGTGAATGAGCCGACAGTCGACGATTCGGTGAAGATTCTCAAAGGTCTCAAGCCTTATTTCGAGAAGCACCATGACATCAGGTACACTACGGACGCGATCCGTTCCGCGGTGGAGCTTTCGGTGCGCTACATCCACGACCGCAAACTGCCGGACAAGGCGATAGATGTGATTGACGAGGCCGGTGCGGCCCAGCACCTTCTGGCGGAGTCGCGGCGCCGCAAGACCATCAGCGCCAGGGAGATCGAAGCCGTGGTCGCCAAAATCGCGCGCATACCGCCGAAGACCATCTCGAAAGACGATGCCGAAACGCTCAGGGAGCTCGAGGTGAATCTCAAACGCGTGGTCTTTGGCCAGGACACGGCGATAGATGCGCTGTCATCGGCCATCAAGCTGGCCCGAGCGGGACTTAGGGAGCCAGAGAAGCCGATCGGAAGCTATCTGTTCGCCGGGCCGACGGGCGTCGGAAAAACCGAAGTCGCGAAACAGCTCGCCGACACGCTTGGCGTGAATCTGCTGCGCTTCGACATGTCGGAATACATGGAAAGGCACGCGGTCAGCCGCCTGATCGGGGCGCCCCCGGGCTATGTCGGTTTCGACCAGGGCGGCATGCTCACGGATGGTGTCGACCAGCACCCGCATTGCGTCCTTCTCCTCGACGAGATCGAAAAAGCGCATCAGGATGTCTACAACATCCTGCTGCAGGTGATGGATCACGGAAAGCTGACGGACCACAACGGCCGACAGGTGGACTTCCGGAACGTGATCCTCATCCTGACCACCAATGCCGGTGCCGTCGAGCAGGCTCGGGAAGCCATGGGCTTCGGCCGTGAGCGCCGCGAGGGCGAGGACACCGCCGCGATAGAGCGGATCTTCACGCCTGAGTTCCGCAACCGTCTGGATGCGGTGATCAGCTTCGCGCCGTTGGACAGGGAAACCATCCTGCAGGTGGTGGAGAAATTCGTGGTTCAGCTGGAAGCCCAGCTCATGGACCGCAATGTCACCATTGAACTGACGCGCCCCGCAGCCGAACTTCTGGCCAGGAAAGGCTATGACGAAAAGATGGGCGCTCGTCCGCTTGGCCGCGTTATCCAGGAACAGATCAAGAAGCCTTTGGCGGAGGAACTGCTCTTCGGCAAGCTTGCCAAGGGCGGGAACGTGAAGGTTGGTGTGAAGGACGGCCGGATCGATCTTCGGATCGAAGAGGCGCAGGCGCCGAGGATTCCCACCAGAAGACCGCCTCTTCTGACTGCGGAGTAGAGTCGGCGCGGTTTCGGGCTGACACTCGCTCCGGCGGCATTCAGCGATTCGATCAATGAGGGTGTGACCGCGCCCTCCTGCGTTTGCGGTCCGTTATTTCTCGGTGAGCTTCAGTTCGATCCGGCGGTTCTGCGCGCGGGCCTCGGGAGTATTCCCCGGGTTCGCCGGATGGAACTGGCCGAAACCCGCCGCGGCCAGCCTGTCGGAAGGAAAGCCCAGTTCCTCGGTCATGAACCGAACGACGGACAGGGCACGCGCCTGGCTGAGTTCCCAGTTGTCGCTGTAGGGCGAGTCCTGGCCGACGAAGGGAACGTCGTCCGTGTGCCCGTCGACCCGCACCACCCAGTCGATTTCGCTCGGGATTCCGGCCGCCACGTCCCGCAGTATCTCCACGACACGCTCGATCTGCGCCATTCCCTCGGGCGCCAGACCCGCTTCGGCGGATTCGAAGAGCACCTCCGAAGAGAACACGAACCGGTCGCCCTCGATCCTCACGCCTTCCCGGTTCTCAAGCACCTTGCGCAGCTCTCCGAAGAACTCGGACCGGTACGCCTGCAGCTGCCGGGCCTCCTCCTCGAGCCGCTGGCGTTCGGCCTCCTCCATGTCCGCGCGGAGCCTCTGCTCGTTCGCCACCCTCGCGAGGGCGGCGTTCAGCCGCTGGCCGAGGGACTCGATCTGCGACCTGGACGCTTCGTCCCTCTCCTCGGAGATGTCCAGCATCGCCTGCAGCCGCAGGATCTCGTTCCTGAGGTCCTCCGTCTGCCGCCGGAGGGCTTCCGCCTTCCGCTGGCTCTCGGCCTTCAGGGCGGCCTCCTCGCCGAGCCGGCGGCTAGCGATCTCGAGCAAGGCCGCCTGCCGGTCCGCCTCGCCCAGCGATTCGGACAGCAGGCGGTCTGTTTCCGCTTCCGCCGCCCGCGCCGCGGCGAGCAGCGTCAGCGTCCGCTCCGCCTCCCTGCGCTGCTCCTCGAGGGCAAGCGCCAGCGCCGACAGTTCCGCTTCGGAGCTGGCAAGCCTGTCCCTGAGAGCCTCGGCGGCGGCCGCTTCCGCCAGCCTTGCGGCCTCCTCGTCGCTGAGCCGTGATTCGGCGTTTTCAAGCCGTTCCCGCAGCGCCAGCGCCGCCGCTTCCTCGGCCAGTCTCGCGGCCTCCTCTTCCGAGAGGCTGGTCCGCAGGCCGTCAAGCCGCTTCCGGAGCTCCAGCGCCGCCGCCTCCTGCGCGAGCCGCTCCGCCTCCTCTTCGGTCAGCCTGGCTTCCATGTTCCGGAGCCGTTCGCGGAGCGCCTCCGCGGCGGCCTCCTCCGCCAGTCTCGCGGCCTCTTCCTCGGAGATCCTTTCCTGCGCTTCCTTCAGTTTCTCCTGAAGCGCCAGCGCCGCCGCTTCCTGAACAAGCCGCTCGGCTTCCTCTTCGGTCAGCCTGACTTCCATGTTCCGGAGCCGTTCGCGGAGCGCCTCCGCGGCGGCCTCCTCCGCCAGCTTCGCCTCCTCCTCCTCGGACAGCCTTGTCTCGGCGCCTTCGAGCCGTTCGCGCAGGGTCTGCGCGGCGGCCATTTCGGCGAGCTTGGCGGTCTCTTCTTCGGACAGTCTTGTCTCGGCGCTCTTGAGTCGTTCGCGGAGAGCCTGCGCCGTTGCAGCCTCGGCCAGTCTTGCGGCCTCCTCCTCGGTTAGCCTGCCCTGGATGTCTTCCAGCTGTTCCTGAAGCGCCAATGCCGCCGCTTCCTGGGCCAGCTTTGCCGCTTCCTCTTCCGACAGCCTTGCCTCGACGCTCTCGAGCCGGTCGCGCAGGGTCTGCACTGTGGCCATCTCTGCGAGCTTGGCGATCTCTTCTTCGGACAGTCTTGTCTCGGTGCTCTCGAGCTGTTCGCGCAGAGCCTGCGCCGTTGCAGTCTCGGCCAGTCTTGCGGCTTCCTCCTCGGTTAGCCTGCTCTGTACGTCTTCCAGCTGCTCCTGAAGAGCCTTTACCGCCGCAATCTGCGCAAGCTTTTCAGTTTCCTCCTCGGTCAGCTTTTTCTCCGCGTCCTCAAGCTGTTCACGAAGTGCTTGCGCTTTTGCGGCTTCTGAGAGCCTGGCTTCGGATTCCTCGTCCAGCAGTGATTCGAGCGTCGCGAATCTGGCCTCAAGGTCGTTCAATGCCGTTCCTTCGGCCAGCGCAAACGCCTGTGCCGCATTCAGTTCGGTTTCAAGCTCAGCAATTCTCGCCAAGGCGCTTGCGCCGGCGGCGCTCTCCTGCGCCAGTGAGGATTGGATCAATGCCAGATTCTCGCTCAACGTTCGGTTCTCGCTTGCGGATTCCTCAAGCTGAGCAAGTGCCTGCGCCAACGAAGTCTCGCCGTCCTGCAGCTGGCTCCGCAGATCCGCTACCAACGCGTCAAGAGCCTCGCGCCGCGCTGCCGCGAGACGGGCCGCTTCGACGCGCTCATCTATCTCGCTGCGGGCCTGCGCCAGCGCCAGCCTCAAGGCATCGCCTTGCGAAACCAGTTCGGCGTTCTGGTCGCGAAGTGCCGCCAGGTCGGTTCCCAAGGCGACCTGCGCATCGCGCGCCTCGTCCCTTTGTGCCAGAAGCGAAGCGACCTGTTCCTCGAAACTCGCAATTTGGGCGCTTTGGGCGGTCAGTGCCGTCTGGTGTTCGGTCACCTGCAGCTGAAGCGATGCAATGAGTGCCTGCTGGGCTGACTCGTTGGCCCGCGAGTCCTGGAGATCCTTGGTGAGCGTGCCAATCTCACCCTGCAGCTGGAATGCGCGCTGCTGTTCCATTCCCAGCGCCCGCGCAAGCTGCGTGATCTCAACGGTGAGCTGGTCCAGTTCGTTTTCCTGCCCGCTGATCGTCTCGCGAAGCACGAACTGGACGAACATGAAAATCGTCAGAACGAACATCAGCACAAGCAGGAGGCCGGTCATGGCATCCACAAAGCCTGGCCAGATGTTTCCCGTCAGGCGTCGTGTGGATCTGCGGGTAAGGGCCATCGTACGACCCTCCGTTACTGATCGGCCAGCTGGCGCACAGCCTTGGTAAGCGCCGCAATCTCATTGCGAAGGTCAGACGTGGTTTCCTGCCGTCCGGCGGCCATTTCCTCAAGGATTCTCAAGAGCTGGACGTCGATCGACCGGATCCGCATTCTGCTCTCGGCGTCGAATCCACCGGCTGTTCCTTCCCTTTCGGCAAGGAGCTTCAGCAGTTCGGCCTGCGCTTCGGCGATCCGATCCAGTGTGGCTGCGCTCCGGTCGTCCTGCACATGCTGAGCCAATCTGTCCACCGAGCCGGCCAGGTCACCGACTCTCGCGTCGGCAGCCGCCCGGTTCTCCACGACATGCAGCACCACCTCATGCAGGTATTTGATCTGCTCGGACATCTGGCTCATCGCTGCAACGGATGCGTCCTGTTCAGGGGCTGAATCGCTGTCGATGAAAGACACCCCCAGCCGCGTGATTGTGGACAGCCATTCCTCAAGTTCACGGTAGAACCGGTTCTGGCCGTGTCCCGCGAAGAGTTCCAGCAGCCCGACCACCAGAGATCCGGCAAGCCCAAGCAGCGACGACGCGAATGCGACTCCCATGCCGCCGAGTTGGGCTTCAAGCCCCGTCAGGAGCCGGTTGAACACCGCAATGCCTTCCTCGCCCTCTCGTGGAGCGAGCGACCGGATTGTGTCAACCACCGCTGGCACGGTGGTGGCAAGGCCGTAGAACGTGCCCAGAAGTCCCAGAAAGACCAGAAGATTCACGATGTATCTGGTCAGGTCACGCAGTTCGTCAATCCGCGTTGCGACTGAATCAAGGATCGACCGTGCCGATGTTGAGCTGATCAGTATCTGCTGGCCGCGCGATTTAAGCAGCTGTGCCAGAGGGGCAAGAAGCCGGGGCGGTCTGGCGGAAACCGCGTCGGGATGTCCTTTGGCGACGCGCATGATCCAGTTCACCGAGACCGCAATCATGATGACCTGCCAGAAACAGGCGAGTATGCCTATGACAAAGACAAGGAAAATGAAGCCGTTCAGCCATGGATTCGCCAGGAATACAGGCGCCACACGCGGATAGGCGATGTAACATCCCGTGCCTGCAAGTACGAGCACGGTGCTCATCAGCACGAACTGACGAACCGGCTGTGTGAAGAAGGGCTCGGCCTCGCGCCCAGGTTGGTCCATATGGACTTCCGTTCCGATCTGTTGCTCTGACTTCCCGCGGGTCCAAGCCCTTGCGCGTGCCCGCTGCACTTTCTTTTTGGTTTATCCCGCTACTTTGTCAATATCCGCACGCGGTTCGCTAGCCAGGCAAGCTCGCTGTCCTCGATGCCCAGCCCGGCCAGATGTGCTGCAGTGTTGAAGAGATACTCCGTGTTCGGGCCACGTCCACCCGTTGCCCGCGCGATAATGCCAGCCTGCTCCTCAAGCGGCAGGTCGCCGCAGTACTGAGCGTGACCTGTGTCCACAACATATACGACCGCCTTGACCTGCCGGCCATCCGCCAGCCCAATAGGCAGAATCCGTTCCAGATAGGCGGACGAGATGAGTTCGCGCTCGCGCAGGCGTTCAAGTGTATCGGTCTGTGCGGCTCCCGGCACCGAAAACGCCAGGCCGCTGCATTGCGATGCTCCATCAGGGTCGAGCGCGAGAACCAGCCCGGGGCACTCCGGTGTGCCGCGGTGGTGAATCGAACGCATGCAGAATTTGCGCGCATATCCCGGCAGTGTCGCCAGAACCGTTTCGTCATGGGGGAAACCCGGGTTCCATATCAGGGAACCATACCCAAATACCCACATGCAGCTGCCATCCATTGTTCTGGTCCTTTACCGCCGCAGCCTGTAGACACCATTCTGCGGGAAGGATCAAAGGAGTCTGAATGCGCCTGCTTCTGATTGCGGTCGTTTCGGCTGCGGCGATCTGGTCCGGCTACTGGTGGTTCGGGTCTCGGGCCGTCGAGTCCGGCCTTCGCGGCTGGCTTGACGGACGTGCGGATGCCGGCTGGGTTGCGAACTACGCCTCCATCCAGACCCGCGGCTATCCGAACCGGTTCGACACTACTATCGATGATCTTGAACTCGCGGACCCTGCCGAAGGCTTTGCCTGGTCTGCGCCTCTGTTTCAGATCCTGCGGCTAAGCTACCGTCCGAATCATGTCATCGCGGTATGGCCGGGCGAGCAGACATTCGCCACTCCGGGCGGGCGCATCACCGTCCAATCAAGCCAGGCCCGGGCCAGCCTGGTCCTCAAGCCAGGTCTCGACCTCGAACTTGAGCGCGCGACGGCGGTGTTCGAGAATATCACGCTGGATTCCTCCGCTGGCTGGACCGCTGAGGCCGCAGAGGGCAGGGTCGCTGTTCACGCATCCGAAACCGCGAGTAACACTGTCAATCTTGGTATCGAGGCAAGGGGACTACGCTCCTCGGGCGCAGGACTGAACCGTCTGGCCAGCGCAGGAGCGGTCCCCGACGTTCCTGCGTTCCTGAAACTCGATGCGGAGCTGACCTTTGACTCCGCATGGAACCGCCGCGCCATCGAAACACGTCGCCCAGATCTCACTGCCTTCAGGCTGAACCTGCTGAATGTTGAGAGAGGGGAGTTCGAACTCACGGCTGCTGGTGACCTGACAGTGGACACCGAAGGTCTTGCAAGCGGCACCATCACCGTAAGGGCAAGGAACTTGCGGGAAATGCTGCTGGCTGCCGCCGCCGTCGGATGGGTTTCCGACAGTCAGTTCAGTGTTCTGGAAGCAGGGGTCGACCTCCTCACAGCGTTTTCCGGGACATCGGAGATTCTTGAGGTTCCGCTGACGCTAAGGCGTGGACAGGTCAGCATTGGACTGTTTCCGCTCGGCATGCTCAAACCATTGCGGATTCGATAGGCTCGGATGCATCGGCTTACTGGCGGCGGCTGGAACGCGCCAGCCCACTTACGAACCGCTCGCGTCGGTTCGGTCGGTATTGTCCAAACACGGCCAAACAGGAGGATTCAGGAGTCCCGTGAGGGCGCGGAAAGCGGTGGTCTGCCGTCAACGGACGTTGGCGGAAGGCTACGCTGCCGAATCCGCGGGGCTGTTCCCGGGCGATTCGAGTGGAGCTGGGTGGTTGAGACTGCTGCGCCCTAGTGGACGCTCACTGGCGCCAGATCGTTCTGCCTGGCAAGAGCGAAAGCGAGATGACGGTCACGCACCAATGCAAGCCGTTCTCCTTCAGAGTTATGTACAGCGAAGACGGTCTTGGTCCCACCGATCTGGTCCTGAACTTCCTGGGGCAGATCCTTTGTGGCAACTGACCGGACATATACGATTCTGCCGTCGGTATCAGGCCCGAAGTCGAAAGAATGGTTCATGCTGTTTCTCCTGCTGCGGGCCGGCTGATCCTGATTGTCTGCACGTTCTTTTCGGGTTCGACCCTTTCGAGGTCAATGTGCAGAATGCCGTGCTCAAGCCAGGCTCCGGAAACCTCGACTCCTTCAGCCAGCGCGAAGGTACGCTGGAATCTTCTGGCGGCTATGCCGCGATGGAGAAAGACCCGCTGTCTGTCTTCCTCTGCATGTTTGCCTCGCACGACCAGCTGCCTGTCTTCAACGGTGACGCTAAGGTCATCTTCACCGAAACCCGCCACTGCCAGTGTGATTCTGTAGGCGTTGGACCCCTTCTGCTCGATGTTGAATGGAGGGTAGCCATCGCTGTCGGACCTGGCAGTCCGCTCCATCAGCCTCTCAAGCCTGTCGAAGCCCAGCAAATGGGGATGCGATCCCAAGCCCAGCTTAGTCATTGACGCGTCCTTTCAAAAGCGGCGGTCACGCCAACCCCCGAGCGGGCAGCCGGCAACAGGGATATGGGGTCGTCCCGCGCCCCGCGCAACCACAGCCTGAAGGATTTTGTTTTTTCCCGCTAGCGGGTAAACTGCTGCTACGGAGTTGCGGATACTGGACAGTCCGATGACGGATGCCTGCAGGATGGAAAGCAGGGAAGTGCTACAGATCGAGCTGGCAGGGCTGAAACTGGAGCAGCGGGATATCGATGACGAGATCGACGCGCTGAAGGCCGCGCGGCGCCCCGATCCTCTGCGTCTGCAGCGCCTCAAAAAACGCAGATTCGAGTTGACGGGCAGGATCCGCCAGATCAAGGATCAGCTTACGCCTGACATCATTGCATAGAGAGTCTGTCCCACTGTAAGATGCTCCGTGCTGGAGCAGGCGTGGTTGACGTGGATATACAGGTAGGAATTGTCATGGGCAGTCAGTCCGACTGGCCCACCATGAGAGCGGCGGCCGAGCTTCTCGACGAGCTTGGCATAGCCCATGAGACACGGATCGTTTCGGCACATCGTACCCCGGAGCGCCTCTGGAAATATGGAAATACGGCTGTCGAGCGCGGCCTTAAGGTGATCATCGCCGGTGCTGGCGGGGCGGCGCATCTTCCCGGAATGATGGCTTCCAAGACCCGCCTTCCTGTAATCGGGGTGCCGGTTCGGACCAGAGCGCTTGGCGGGGTGGACAGCCTGCATTCCATCGTGCAGATGCCGCGCGGATGTCCAGTCGCGACAGTGGGAATCGGCAATGCGGCGAACGCAGCGATTCTGGCCGCACAGATCCTCGCCCTGCTGGATGCGGATGTCGCCGAACGCCTGGACGCCTGGCGCACAAAGCTCACCGCGTCGGTTCCGGATGAGCCTGTCGATGAGTGAACCGCTTGATCCCGGTGGCACCATCGGCATTCTTGGCGGTGGCCAGCTTGGACGCATGCTCTCGGTTGCTGCTGCACGGCTGGGATTCAGGAGCCATGTGTACGACCCCGGGCCCGAACCCGCTGCCAGCCATGTCGCGCACCGAACCACAACGGCAGATTACGGCGATGTGTCCGCGCTGGCCAAATTCGCCGAAAGCGTCGACGTAATTACTTTTGAGTTCGAGAACGTTCCTTCCGAGACGCTCGATCTGCTTGAGGGGCACTGTCCGATCCGTCCGAACCGCCGCGCTTTGGCGGTCAGTCAGGATCGGCTGCACGAAAAAAGGTTCCTGCGGGATCTTGGTCTGGTCACAGCTCCTTTTGCGCCGGTCGAAGCGGTCACCGATCTGGATGGGGCGATTCGCGCGACTGGACTCCCGGCGGTGTTAAAGACCCGCCGATTCGGCTATGACGGCAAGGGTCAGGTTCACATTGGCTCATCTGACAATCCTGCCGCCAAGCTGGCTGGCATTGAAGGATCCCCGGCGATTCTTGAGGGTTTCGTCGAGTTTAGCCGCGAGGTCAGCGTCATTGCCGCCCGCGGCCTGAACGGCCGGATCTCCTGTTTCGATCCCGGCGAAAACGTTCACCGCGACGGTATCCTGCGCACCACTGCGGTTCCGGCCCGTCTCGGTTCGACCGAACGCACAGAGGCTGCACTGCTTGCCGGCCGGATTCTCAACGCGCTTGACTATGTAGGCATCCTAGGCGTGGAACTGTTCGTCACACCGAGCGGCCTGGTCGTCAACGAAATCGCTCCTCGGGTGCATAATTCGGGGCACTGGACGCAGAATGGCTGTTTCATCGACCAGTTTGAACAGCACATCCGTGCGATCGCTGGATGGCCGCTTGGAGACGGACGCCGCCACAGCGACGTCGTCATGGAGAACCTGATCGGGGATGACGTCGACCGCCTTCCGGATCTGCTTGAGGAACCAGGCATTGCAATTCATATGTATGGCAAGGCCGATGTTCGCCCGGGCCGCAAGATGGGCCATGTGAACCGGATTCTGCGCAGTGCCTGACCTGCGCCGCTCCCGCCGCAGATGCTGACGAATAAAGGAGTCGCATACGCAACATTCGGTTTGGTCACGCCGCGATTGCTGCGCAGGTGGCGGTGTGCGGATGACACGCTCGGCGAGACGCGAGAAAGTCACGACGCAAGCCATACGTCGCTGGATCGAGGGAGGGCACTGTCAACGGCATGAGCGGACCTCCGGAGGGCATTTTGATGTGCACACATGACATTGGGAATTGACTGCAAGTCACGCTGACAGGACTTTCCCGCATTTTTGCGTTGGGCACCCTTGCCGGCCAGATCGACTTCCGGAATCCAGTGGCCGGATTGGTCTTGTTGCTTTCTGGAAACCGGTGTACCTCGCGCTTTGCCGACGGGTTTACCGAGGGGAGATCTTGCCGTATCCGGATCCGCCCCTTTGCAATGGAGAGAGACATGGAAACAATGCCCCTTGCCAAGTTGAAATTCTTGAGACTCTTGTCGCCGGTCGTTGTTGTGTCCTGGCTTCTGTTGGCAGTTCCGACAGCCGTTGCCGAAGAGGGCGGCAGCTTCACCATGCTGCATAGCTATGAACGCAACTTAACCGTCATCGAGCATGTCGGTGGCCAAGTGACGGGGGGGTGGCTTACGGGCACCAGTACCGTGCTTCAAAGCAGCGGTGCGCCATTTGTGAAAGGTTCAATTTCGACCGGAGCCTGCATTGCCTTTGTACGCATGACGGAGGCCGGCATCGATCTCGAGGCGCCCTGTACGATCACCGACGCTGACGGCGACAGTCTGTTCATGGTTTCGCGGCGGACAGCCGGAGACATACAGGATGGCGGAGGGGGCGCGGGTCACGCCGAGATTGTCGGTGGCACGGGCAGGTACGCCGGCATCAGTGGCAGTTGTTCCTACGACACTACGTACTTGCCCAACGGCCACAACGTCACGAATCGCGAATGCGACTGGATGAGATAGACCGTATTGCTGGCGTGCTGAACCGTACGTGACCTTCGTTCAAGCGGGTCGCCGGAATTCGCTGTTGGTGATTTTTGCACTAGGCGTGAGCAAGGCAAGGACAAAAAAAGGTGTGCGCAAGAGGGGTCTCCTTGTCGAGCAGGCGACGGAACAAGTTTCTGCATCCTGCTGCGCGTCAAATTTCCAGTGTGCCCCGAAGACACTTCAATCCTTTGAAAATATGATATAATTTTGTCTTTCGCAATTCCCGATGCCGGAGCATAAGTCTGCGCTGGGAATCACATGGGAATCACCGGAAGTCCAAAGGCAGGCCCTCAGAGGCCTTCAGGAGCAACGAATGGCCAGCTTCGCGGGATTCTCGCGTGACTGTCCGGTCAAGCCGTGCTTCCGCGGCTCTACCGAACAGTCCCATTCTCGCAGCAACCGTTAAGTCGGGCCGCGACTGCACGGCCAGCGATTCGCCGCCGACAACCGCCGCAGTCCTGCCGGAGCCACCCGACGACGGCGGCGAGCTGCCGCGTCCAGTCGCCGAGCTTGCCCGCAGGATCTGGCGGTAGAGCCTCACGGTCTTTGCCGCGCGCCTTCCTGCGCGCTTCGTCGGGGTCGCCGTCGCTGGAGCGGCAGTCGGCGATGAGGGACTTGACGCCGGAGGGCTGGACGCAACAGCCGAAGCCGGCCAGCCTGTCGTCCCATGCGATCCGGGACCTGTCGGCTGGCTCCCGGGCGTCCGCGGTGCGCTCGGTCAGGGCGAGCTTCACCCGGGCCACGCGCTTGGCTGACTTGAGGATTTCCATGAGGCGCCGCCTGTTCCGGAACGCGCGTATTTGCAACACGCAATTCAACACAAGGAAGGAACTCGGAGATTGTGCCAGCCCGCCCATGGCGACCATTGGGTGACTGAATTGAAAGCAAATACTTGATAATAAATGGAAAAACTAATACAGACGCAATCAGGCGAAGACTGGAGCGGATATCGTTTTCATGATTGCGGGATAAATCAAATGATCTTGCCTTGAGTTCGGAATCGCGTCAGTTCATGCTCCGCCATGTCCCGACCGCCCCGCATTGCCGTTCGTGCGCTGATCCTGAGGGATCAGCGGCTGCTGCTGGTCAATGCCTATCCCGATGGGCAGTCCGATCTTTGG
>JAJEAY010000135.1 GCA_022824145.1 Rhodobacter sp.
CCGTAATACCCTTTCGGCAGCGACAGGAACCTGTCCGCGCGCTCCAGGAGACCCTCCTTCAGCAGCGCCGGCAGGGCGGCCAGGACGCCGCCGCAGGCGACCGCCGACAGAGGCTCGTCGAAGCGCGGCCGCGCCTCGGCCATGGCCCCCGCCGAGGCCGCGACCCGCCCGGCGCTGTCGCGCGCGGCCCGGCCCATCGGCGCGGCCCGGTCGCGGAGATCCCGTTCGCTGCGGCCGAGCGGAGCCTCCGCCGCCTGCCCGGACCCTCCGGGTCCGCGCGCCGCCCCGCCGTCCGCTTCCGGCTCATCCGGCCCGGGCAGCGCCCGCTTTCCGCCGCCGCCTCCGATGAGGCCGCTGTTCAGGCCGTAATACACCGTCGAGCCCGCCACTCCCAGCTCCCGGGCCACCGCCGCGGCGCTCATTCCCGAAGCCAGAAGACGCTCCGCCCTCTCCTTCGTCCCGCCGGCCATCACGCTGGGGCCCCGCTCCCTGCGCGGCTCGTGGAAGCTCGCCTCGCCCCGCTCGCGCAGCCTGTTCACCGCACGCTTCAGCGGCGGGCGGCTGATGCCGAACGCCTCCTGGACGTCCGCCCGGCGGACGCCGCTCCCGGCGAACTTCGCGGCCGGCGGCAGCATGGTGCCGCGGTCGCCCGTGTCATGGAAATCGAAGGGCTCGAGGCTGGAGAAGCAGGCGGTCCGCCCGTCGCCGCCGTCGGCGAAGGAGAAGCAGGTGGCGCCGATCGGCGTGGCTTCCGGGGGCTGGAGAGGGAGGGAGTCCATGGCATTTTTCCTGAAAAACGGGTTCAGGCCATTCTGCAAGCCCGCTTTCCTATGCTGTCAAACGGAAAACCGCGAAAGTCCGGGAATTGCTGGCAAAAAAAGCTCCCGGACGAATTTTGCCGGCTCCCGAGGTCAGGACGTCTGAGGCTCGTAAGAAAATTTCGTTTTCTTGCGCATATCATCCGCGATACAATCTGAATTTCTTACTACCCAATTGAGAGTTTCCACGACATCCTCAATTGAAGCTCCGTTATAGAACCATTTGGCCAGCGCCCTGAGGTCATCGCGATCGCATCTGGGGAGAAATTGTGATATTAGTGGGTCTTCGGACATCGTCGCGGTAGCCCGCGACCTCCCTTTTCCATATTTGACGGAGTGCTCAGGAAACAACGTCGCTAACATCATTGCGCCCGCGTAACAGGCGCAGAGGCCATCAAAGGTTCCTTGATCATACGAAGGTACGTTAAGCAATTCCACTGCTTGATACTGCACATCTGGCACATCTGCCTCCCTTCTTGGTGGTTATTGGTCGCAATTTTGGAACATTATTGCGGATTGCAAGCCGCCTGTGCGGAGCTGACATTACCGAAACTGCAGATAACGGTTCCGCAAACGGGACACGAATTGCTGCACCAAGACACGGGGAGGCGATGGTCCATCGGACCCTAGGCTCGGAGCGGAGAGATAGTAGTCTTCACGCAGGTTTCGTCTGGAAAGACAAGGAATTCCGGATCCTTAAACTGGACACAGCAAACTCGATCTCCTCGCCTGGCACATGGGCAGATCGAACCTCTGAATCCGACATGGCCCGGCCGAATGGTCCCGAAAGGTCACGGAATTTGCGGTCGGGACTGCGCTTCGTGCCAGATTCATGCCGTCAGGACGCCAACCCATGCCGGGAGTTCGGAAACTCCGCGAGCGACCCCTGGTCCTTTCATTCTTCCCTGAATGCAACGGGACCATTCGGGGCCACGCTAGCGTTGAGTCGACAGCCTCCTCATCGAAGGGCACCGCGCTGTTCCGATCCAAGTTACTTGGTGGCCTGAATACTCGGAATATCCGGATCGTTGGTGATGATCCAGCGGACACTGCGCCACTTGAGCTGAGGTCGACGACACAGTTCACAGACCCCACAGGGAAATGAGTCAACCAAACTGCTCCTGCCGTAGGCACAGCGCCACGCGAGAGCGTAATTCAGGTCCGGACAGTGACAGTGCCTGCCAAATCGTCAACGCCGTGCTCGAGAAAAGGCGCGAAGGCCACACAGTCAAATTTTTTGTTCAGGTCTATATGCCGGTGTATCGTGAAACGTTCTGGGGACAGCGTATCTTCGGGCAATCACTTTTGAACCGGTGGCGTCCTGCATCGTCACCGGGTATCGCGGCAACCTTCCCTTCGGATCCTCTCAGGCCCACTTCCCAATAAAGACTTAAGTCAGTAGATCTTCTCTGCGAACCGGTCCAATTGCCCCTGCATCTGCAATTGGGTTGCCTGAACCCGCTCAAGCGTTATCTGAATCTGCCCGAGCGTCCCCTGAATCTGCTCGAGCCGCGTCTCAACACGCGCCAGTTGCTCGCCATGCCAGAACGAATGGAAGCCACTTCCATCCAAAGCGCACCGATCACGGCCGCGATAACCGCCGCGGCGATTCCCAACACCCACTCTGGTTGCAAACCAGACCGGTTCCGACTCAACCGCCGCTCGACATGACGGTCAACAGCCTCCGCGATCGCCCTGCCAATCTTGGCTCCGCTCCGATCGCTTCCAATTCGTGAGCATGGCTAGCCATCGATGCCCCTCCCGCAACCGAGAGATACAAAAGGACTTCGCGGTTGGAAAGCAGGCCGTGACAGTCGACAGCCATTCCCGCCTGTTCTGACACACGCCCGGAGACGGATATTGGTGGCCAGCTGACTACCGAACGGTCTAGGCGGCAACTCGACACTCTTTTCCTCAGAAATCCTCCGTAATTATTTGATTAAATTAATATTTCTTCAAGCATTCGGCCATTCCGACCAAAGGGCGGCCAGGCCGCCTGATGCGCCGCTCAAGATCGACAATGTCCGTGTCAACCGGCCCCGCTCGCGGGCCTCGCCCGGTCAAGCCCACGTTGTTCTTTCACGACGGGACCGAAAATGCACAGAGGTATGGACTTCACGCTGAAATTGGGGAGAGACTTTCTTGGGAATAGCGCTGGGACGTATTTCAATGTAGCGGTTTATGCCCAAGCCCTTGCGCATGATTGTCAGTGGGCTATTTCAGCAATCACGGGGCCTGTAAACGGATCAGAGTCGCAGAGGAGGAGGTCTGGATGGGATTCTGGCTGGTTGCAGGAGCTCTGACACTTGCAGTGAGCGGGCTGCTTGCAATGGCTCTCGTGCGTTCGCGCGAAGCAGAAAATGCAACACCCAATCAGGATATGCGCATTTACCGCGACCAGCTTGCGGAAATCGACCGCGACGTTGCCCGAGGAATCCTGACCGCTGAAGAGGCTGGACAGGTGCGTGTAGAAGTATCGCGCCGATTGCTGGACGCCGACAAGACAGCAGACGAGATGAAATCGGATGTCCCGCCTCGTTACGCTACCATCGCTATCACGGCTACGGTATGCGCAGTTCTGATCGGTGGAACCGCCGGACTCTATATATTCATCGGAGCTCCGGGCTATCCGGACTTGCCGCTTGCTGAACGACTGGCGCTTGCTGAAGAGATCCACAGGTCACGCATGAGCCAAGCCGAGGCGGAAGTGCAGAGCGGTCGCGTCTGGGTAGCACCCGATAACGTTGATCCAGCCCTGCTGCACCTGATGGAAAGGCTTCGCTCCACAGTTGCGGAACGTCCCGATGAAGTCGAAGGATTCAGGCTCTTGGCGCAATATGAAGATCTGCTCGGAAATTATTCCGCTGCGCACTCCGCACAATCACGCCTGATCGAACTCAAGGGCGACAGTGCCGTAGCCGACGATTACGCCACGCTGGCGCAGCTCCTGATCCTTGCGGCGAACGGATTTGTATCACCGGAAGCGGAGACAGCGCTGCACATGACGCTTCAAATGGATCCTGGCCACGGCCCCGCACGCTATTATACGGGCCTCATGCTTGCACAGTCAGGCCGTCCAGATCTCGCGTACGGGATCTGGCGTGTGCTGCTCGAACGAGGTCCATCCGATGCCCCGTGGATCCCGCCGATAATGGACCATATCGAAGACGCGGCACAGGCCGCGGGAATCCGCTACATTCCACCGACAGTGGCTTCCCGCCAATTATCCGGCCCAACCGTTGAAGACATCGAGGCCGCCGAAGAAATGGACGAAGCGGACAGACAGGAAATGATACGTGGTATGGTGGATGGCCTGGCCGAAAGGATTGAAAGCGAAGAAAGCGGTTCTCCGGCTGAATGGAGCCGTCTCATCCGCTCCTTGGGAGTTCTGGGCGACACGGCGCGTGCGTCGGAATTCTGGTCAAAGGCACAGTCGGAATTCGCCAACGACCCTGAGGCTCTTGCGACGATACGGGCCGCAGCGGTTGGCTCTGGGGTAGTGGAGTGATCTGCGACAGCATTTCAGAATTCGTGACGTCCCTTCCTCCGGCGCGGGCGATCGCGGGCCTTGACCTTGGCGCTGCGACGATTGGAATTGCGGTTTCGGATTCCAGCCGGTCTATCGCGACGCCACTGCAAACCATACGGCGGCGAAAGTTCAGTGAGGACGCCTCTCGCCTTCTTGAAGTTGCGGACCACCGCGAAATCGCGGGACTGGTTTTGGGGCTGCCTTTGAACATGGACGGCACCGAGGGCAGACGCTGCCAGGCCACCCGCGCGTTCGCCCGCAACCTAGCCAGGTTAACCGTGGTTCCAATTTTGTTTTGGGACGAACGGCTTAGCACGGTAGCTGCTGAACGGGCACTTCTTGAGGCGGATACATCCAGAAAACGTCGCGGAAAGGTCATAGACCATGTCGCAGCTGGCTATATCCTGCAGGGAGCGTTGGACAGAATGCGGAATCTGAGGAACGAGCGGTGAGAGACGACAGCCTCTGGACACGTGATGAAATCGATTCGCCCTGCGTTCGCGTCTGCGTCGTGCATCCGGATTCCCGGCTCTGTGTTGGCTGCTTTCGGTCAGCGGACGAGATCAGCCGCTGGTCGTCGATGACACAGGATGAACGGCGCAGAATCATGGCGGATCTGCCAACGCGGTCAGGCAAACAGGCACGCCGCCGCGGCGGACGCTCAGCTCGGTTGGATCGGGCCAGTTGACCGAATCGTTCAATGCCTTGCGCATAATATGCACCCGGTCGGCAGACAGTGGATTCCAGTGGAGTGGGCAGAACGCGGTCTTGCCCTATGCGCGGCCGACCTCTTCCAATTCCTTGCCGGAACGCCACGGACCTTGGCGAAATTCAGGACTGCAGTCAGGCTTTGTGGATCCAGTCGCTCATCGGTCCGTCAAGCAACGGCCTGAAATAAGCGATCATTCTGCCGTCGTCTGAAGCCTCCGCACCCTGCTCCCATGGCGCAACTCCATGCAGCGCCAGCCTATGGATCAAATACCCTTCGTCTGGCCTGGCGCATACTGGCACCCTCCGACAGCGCCTGAATGCCTCATGCCGGGCAGCGTGATAGATTTCCGTAAGATCGGCTTCCGGCCAGTCTTCTACGGGAGTCGAACATAGGATCTCGCCGAGCGCTCTCCGCATGATTTCGTGACTTCCTTCCCAGACCACCACCGGGCTCGCGCCGGAACCTGCTTCGGTCAGCGGTATCCCCAGAATGAAAGCGTGCGGCTCTCTCAACATTCGCTTCCGATCGGGTCCGACGCGCACGAGACCGTCGACATGCGCGGCGTCCCGGTCGCGCCGGTATGCAAAGGCTGCCTCAGATTCGCCTTCCCGCGAACGCGGATAACCCGGATATATCACTGAGATCTGGGCACGGTCCCAACGGTCTATGGGAAACCCGAGTTCCGCAACTGTTTCGACCGCCATTCCCCGAAGCGGAATTCCCTTCTCCACCGAGCCATCCGATTTGTTCGGGAGAGCGTTTACGCCTACGAACCAGGTTCCTTCGCAGACATGCCAAATTGCGTTTTCAGGTGCTGTGACAGCACCGCGGGCAATCGGCAGAGTTCTGGCAACCCACTCCAGCAGTTCCCGGTCGAATGGAAACCGAATCCATCCACGGGTGCAATACTCGTCAATCCACAAGAAGCATCTCCTCATTCCATTGGGCATGGCCAATCTTCGGTGGCCTTGCGGCATGCGGCACTATCTGACGGCGGCACAGGCAAAACCGCAAGACCTGCATGGCTCGAAGAGTGACTGCCTGAGACACAATCTTGCGTCTTGCGAACACATACGAAAGGGATCTTCCGATCACGGATCGGCCGATGGCCGGATCCGTGACTCCTCGTCCCTCAGCCGGGGATCCGCCATTGTTTCTGGAACGGCCAGATGTTGCGCCGCCGGTAGCTGGAAGTGGAGCAGCGAAATCCCGAATTTTGGCTAGCGGAAACAGGAAGTGCACCAACGGAAATCTGCCTTGCAGGCCGAGTGTGGCCGACCGAGATGCCGACGCCCCCCGGAAGATCCGCTGTCGAACCGTGCTCAAACCCACACCTGCGCCAGCGCAGCGTCAATCACTTCCATCCCTGCCCCCTTGCGGTTTCCCAGCTGCGAAAGTGTTCGCCGCCAGGCTCGCGCACCCCGGCGACCGGAGAACATTCCGAGCATGTGCCGCGCGATTTCATTCAGCCGGCCACCGTTTTCCAGATGTTCGGCGATATAAGGACGCATGAGTTCCACCACCTCCCATACAGTCCTTTCCGATGGGTTCTCGAATATCTCGCCGTCAGCGCGCAACAGGATTTCGGCAGGCGAGTTATAGGCCGCGCGTCCGACCATCACCCCGTCAACACCCCGGGTCAGGTGCGCCTTTGCCTCACCAAGCGAATTGATTCCTCCATTGATTGATATGTGCATATCCGGAAACGCCTGCTTCGCCCTGTAGACAAGCGGATAGTCCAAAGGCGGAATGTTCCGGTTTTCCTTCGGACTCAAACCGTTGAGCCACGCCTTGCGCGCGTGGACCGCCATTCGCCGAGCTCCCGCCGCGCGCATTGATTCTATGAATGCAGGCAGCGTCTCCTCGGACTCCTGCTCATCGACACCAATTCTGCACTTGACCGTGACCTCAACAGGCTGCGCCGCAATCATCGCTGCAACACATTCCGCAACCAGTTCAGGTTTCCTCATCAATACTGCGCCGAAACAGCCGGACTGAACCCGATCTGAAGGGCATCCTACATTGAGATTGACTTCGTCATATCCCACATCGGCCGCCATTGCCGCAGCCTTTGCCAGTTCCTGCGGCTCGGAGCCGCCAAGCTGTACCGCGACTGGATGCTCGGAGGGATCAAAGTCCAGAAGGTGCCATGCCTTTCCGCGAACTAGCGCCGGAGCCGCGATCATTTCCGAGTAGAGCAGCGTATGCCGGGACATAAGCCGATGCAGGTAGCGGCAATGCCGGTCAGTCCAATCCATCATTGGCGCAACGCTGAAGCGACTGCTTGAAACAATGGCCCCGCGAGCGTTTCCCTCCGGCACTGGAGTTCTCCTTCTTTCCGCCCAATCGCTGCGGTATCACGCTCAGGCCTCCCGCCCCTGGAACTGCTGACTCGGCAGCAGCTTGAATCACGCTCGGTCAGTTTCGGGACTTAGCGGGCCTGGAATCCAGGCCATTCATCCTGTTCCAGCGTATAGACGACCAAAGCGCGCCAAGAATCAGGCCGGCTCCAATCAATCCCGTGATCAACTCATGAATGTGGAATAGCGACTGGGCAAACATGATCAGGGACAGCGCCAGAATTGAGTAGAAGGCGCCGTGTTCCAGATAGCGGAACTGTGCAAGAGTCCGCTGCTCGACCAGCATGATGGTCATCGAACGCACATACATGGCGCCGACGCCAAGTCCGATTCCGATCAGGAACAGGTTTTGTGTCAAGGCAAAAGCACCGATCACCCCGTCGAAACTGAACGAAGCATCCAGCACTTCGAGATAAAGAAAGGCTCCCAGTCCCCCCGCTCGGGCAGCGGACTGAGACGCTTCCCGCTGGTCCAGCACATGGCCCAGAAGCTCAACAAGCGTAAACGTAACCAAACCCAGCAAGCCAGCGAACAGAAATGTCGCCCTCTCGTGTTCCTCCACAAAGGTTCCGAACCCCAGCAGCGCCACAAGAGTCAAAGTGATCTGCAGTCCCCGCAGCGAGGCAAGCCTGCGCAGCCTGCGCTCGACCATCGCAATCCAGTCGACTGACTTGGCCTCGTCGATAAAATAGCTGAGACCAACCATCATTAGGAATGCGCCTCCGAAGGCAACTATTCCCAAATGAGCGTCCTTCATGATGACCGCGTATTGGCGGGGTTCGGTTGCCGCCAGCTTAACCGCCGCCCAAGGCCCAACATTTGCTGCGACCGTGACCACGGCGAGCGGAAAAACAATCCGCATTCCGAATACTGCGATCAGAATGCCCCAGGTCAGGAACCGCCGCTGCCAGACCGGAGTCATCCGCTCAAGCTTGTTGGCATTGACGATCGCGTTGTCGAAGCTGAGAGATATTTCCAGGATCGCCAGAACGATTCCGATCAACAGAAATGACAGCGTTCCACTTATCGTTCCGTATGTGGCCCAGCCTAGCCATCCGGCCAGAACAATCCCGAGCACAGTGGTGGCGAGAGCCCACTTCAGGTAATGCAGCGTTGCCTTTCTCATTGCTCAGCTCCGGTTCGCCATGTCCGTCGGCCGGTCAGATACGCTTCCAGGAAACCGATGCGCACTTCGTTGCTCCGTAAGACAGTCCGCTTCCCTGTTTGCTCCCAACCACATGTCGATTCGGGGCTGGCCCGTCCCATGCACACCGAGTTTAACACAGAAGTTCTTTCGACAGCATGGCCAGACCGCTTCGGCTGAATTCAGATTGCCTTACTGCAAGCTTGCTTCTCCAATCCAGGAAGGCGCTTTTCATGGCCATCTCCGAACCTCCTGACGGCCGCCGTCCTGACATCTGTGTCAACATGGCCGAGTAAAGCGCACCATCCGGAGTGCCCGAATTAATTCCGAAATCAAGACGCCAACCCTTAAACGGTTTCATTGCCCAGCGCAACGGCTTCGTGTCCTGTCGATAAGGGAAACAGGGCCAGTATCAGCCCAACTGTCCCGTCCCGGGACAGCGAATCCCCCCGCTTCTACTCGATCATGACGGGCCGCGCAGTTCCGTAACCGCCCTTCATTTGCGGAACCTGTGCCTCGCCAGCAGTCGCTCTGCCGAATTTTCAAGCGTTTGGTTCACCAAGACTGGGCTTCACCCGCCCCTGTTCGCGTGTTCATGGCCCAAAGTCAGAAGGGTTGCCGACGGGCAAGGTCGCTCTCTGCCGCGCATGCCTCACAAAAGGTATCCAATACTCAGTGATCTCACACAAAACCGGAATTTCAACGCACTGATCCGGTCTGAATGAATATATAATCCGGCAGTCACACCGCGCACGCGCCGACGCACGCCGATCAGGAATGCAGCGGCGGGACTGACTGGCGAATCCCGGCAATGGAACTGGAGCCTCCAGCTGTGCAGGCTTTATATCACGCCACAGCCTGCCGAAGATCAATGGACTTTGGATTCAGGTGCCTGGCTCTTCGGGCAGGGTTCCGGTGCCGTTCGCCATTTGACTCAATCCTGCTTCGCCCTGCCAATTTGGAGCCAGCCCAGCGCCTGTTCAGAGGTTCGGCTGCAGTTCATCAAGAACGCGGCGGTCGCAGAACCACCTCGGCGGTGTGCGCTCATGCCACTGATCAAGGGGATTGCAATTCGACTCACTATAGGGAATGCCAGACCGACGGATTGGGAATATCCGGAATTCCCGCCGCCCTAAACCCGCCGCGCCCTCTCGCAACCAATCGCCGAAGTGCGCAAATCACCCTCTGTCGTGAGTGGAACGTCCGATGAAAGACAGCAACTTCCTGAAAGAGCACAACGCCCGCCATCTTTGGCATCCGATGGCCCACCCTGGTGACATGCAGGCCAATCCTCCCATAATCGTAACGGAGGCGCATGGTACCCGCATCCGCGATATCGACGGCCATGAGGTGGTTGATGCTGTAGGTGGTCTTTGGAACGTCAATCTCGGGTTTTCCTGCGAACCGGTAAAGAAAGCCATCACCTCCCAGCTAGACCGCCTTCCTTACTATTCCGCTTTTCGCGGTACGACCAGCGACGTCATCATAGAACTGTCCGAACTCCTGCATGACTTCTTCTCCCCGGACGGTCTGACGCGTGCGTTCTACACGTCCGGAGGCGGCGACAGCGTCGAAACGGCATTGAGGCTGGCCCGTCAGTACCACAAGATCAAAGGTGACGAGGGCCGTTTCAAATTTCTTTCCCTCAAGAAGGGGTATCACGGCACCCAGTTCGGCGGCGCGTCAGTGAACGGGAATTCCAATTTCCGCAAACCCTACGAGCCTCTGCTGCCCGGCTGCTACCATATTCCGTCGCCATATACTTACCGAAACCCGTTCAACGAAACGGATGCAGAGCGGCTTGCCCAGCTGTGCCTGAGTTCACTTGAGGACGAAATCGCCTTTCAGGGCACCGACACCATTGCAGCCATGATCATGGAACCGGTTCTTGGCGCGGGTGGCGTGATCGTACCTCATGATACCTTCATGAAGGGGGTCCGCGAGATCACCGCCAAGCATGGCATCCTGCTGATCAGCGACGAAGTCATTACCGGTTTCGGCCGTACAGGCGACTGGACGGGCGCCCGCCATTGGGGTGTCCAGCCAGACATGGCCACGACCGCCAAAGCCATCACGAACGGCTACTTCCCCTTCGGAGCCGTGATGATCTGCGATTCCGTTGCCGAGACCTTCGAGAGCGGCGAGGCATCCAAGGCGATGATCGGCCATGGCTATACCTATTCTGGCCATCCGGTCGGCGCGGCCGCGGCGCTGGCCTGCATTGACGAGACCATCAAGCTTCAGGTTCAGAAAAATGCCGCAGCAAGGGGCGCGGAACTCTGGTGCGGCATCCAGGCGCTTATGGAACGCCACGAAGTGATCGGCGATGTCCGCGGCGGCCATGGATTGATGCTCGCTCTCGAGCTAGTCGAAGACCGGGAGTCAAAAGCCCCTGCAGGCAAAGAGGTGACCGAAGCGATTCAGGCCAAGGCATACCAAGCCGGAGCGATGGTCAGGATATCGGGCAACAACCTGCTGATGTCTCCACCACTGGTGCTGACAGAGCAGGATGTTCAGATCGTGCTGAACGCATTGGAGACAGGGTTTTCGTCCGTGGACCGGTAATGGATTGGATTCAATGGAGGGATGCCTTTGGAAAGGGCGAATCCAGGCTCCGCGCCACGTTCCGCTTAGCCAAATGGCCAGCTATGACGATGGATCATCTGGCATCGGCTTGAGCGGCATTGAGCACGGAATTCCATCCTGTCGAGGTTGATCTATACCGTAGAGCGCTGTTGGTGCTCTTTTACGCAGTCTGGTTTTGCACTCCATCGACACACTCCGGTTCCGCAGACGGCACCTATGGGAGGCGGATTCCGCCGTTTCCAGACAGAAGGCAAGCTATCCGGGCACGACGATGCCATCGCATTGCGGAACGCCTTCGACGGGTGCAGCGGAGAAGCCTTCCGCTGCAAGCGCCGATCCAGCTGCAGGCGGTTGGCAGGCGCATCGCCTTTGTTGGCTCGGATATTAAACCCGGGACTGCTCGCGATCCTGCATCGGCTGGAATCACATGCATTTCGATTCCGCTGCCCGGCCAAGTGAGACAGCGAATCTGCCGTTCCCATGATATGAACAGCGTTGCAGGCGACTCCGTCGCATTCAGCATACGATTTCCGGGCGGTGTCATTCCGCGTCACGGCACCTCAGGCGGGAAAGCGGCTCTCGCAATTTTTTCGCTTGCCTGACGCCGAAACCCCTTTGCGGCAAAGTTTCAGGGAGCAGGGTGCGCCGAATGGAATCTTTGCTCTAGGCGGATCCACTCAGCGCCCTGCAGAACTCTCTTGCGACCCTCTTGCGACCCCCTTGCGACCCCCTTGGAAGTCATTTTGGCTCCACCTGCTTTGGTTCGCCTCTCACCCGCATCCACCTAGATGAATGACCCAAGCCGGAAACGTGCACCAATCCAAGGTTTCTCAAGATGGTCAATGCCCGTCGAATCTGCCTTTTGGAGGCCACGTCAGGCAACCGAGCGTGGATTTCGCGAAGCGATAGACCTTCTTCCACTTCCTCCAGAAGCGCTAGAATTGCGTTCCGCCGTTCAACCTGCATCTCAGCCCCGGCTGTCGGAGAAGCGGCTCCGTGCCGAAAACGAACAGTTACACAGTTGTCAATGTCTTCAATCTCAGGACACGGCAATCCGGCTGACATAGCGAATTCAGCCATCTTCAGGGTTCCCATGCCCCATTCCTCAATAATTCCACGCCGATAGAACGTCCGGGCAATTAACGGATTCCAAGGCCTGGATTCATGCGTGTTGAAGAGAACGTCCGGAGTAAGTCCAAAGTGCAAGCCGCCTGTTGAGGTGACCTCCAGACGGTCATCATACACAGCCAGTCCCACGGAGCCGCCGCCAACAGTGTAATCGCGGTGGCAAAGCGCATTGGCCAATGCCTCACGCGTGGCCAACGGTGGATAGAGCGGCTCGTCAATACGCTGGAACCGACCCGGCTCGAAACGGCCCGCTATCGGCAGCGTATCGCGCAGGAAACGCTCGGCATTGGACAAAAGCGTGAATGCATTACCATTGAACTGCCGATTGTCGAGAAATTCCGTTCTATCAACCCCCCGAAAGCGCGCGACTCGAAGCAGGCATTGCGGCATTTCAAATTCAAGACGCTCCGCACTGCCAAAGAGTAAGGCCCCCGCACGAAGCAGAATTCCGTCACGGAACAGGCCAAGGCCGCGCAACAGGCCTTCCGGATCCCGGTGCCGGGTTCGTTCAATCGGCCAATTCTTACGGCTTCAGCGACGGTGTTACGAATCTCCGCAATATCGAGATCCTTAATTGACCATCCCACCGCAGGCTGGTTTTCCCAGCGCTGGTCGGCGTGCAGTCTCTCAAACAGCACTCGGTTGTACTCTTCGGTGCCCATTGGGAGAGTCGTGTTGCCGACCCGACGGTACGCGGTGCTCCGATATCGATACGGTTTGGCGGGTCCGCTTCCAACCGAAACAACAATTACCTCACGCCCATTGTGCAGGGGCATCCTTCTTACCGCTGGAAACGCCTGCGGATCCATGCGCCCAAGCTCTGAGCTTATTTCCTCCAATGTCCGCTCGCTGACAGTCTGCCCTGCAACTGTGCCATCAGGCGCAATTCCGAACAGCACCTGCCCTCCGTTTTGGTTAAGCATGGCACACACCGTCATCGCCGCTTCCCGGCGCGTTCCCGTCGTTTCCTTGAATTCGAGCGTCTCCGATTCCCCGGCAGCTGCCAGTTGGGCAATTTGCTCTACGTTCACCGAACCTCTCTGTTCGGCTTTCCCTCCCCGTCCAAAGACAAGCAAGGAATATTCTCTGTATTGCATTTGATCTCGGCGAAAAATGCAAACGTAATCAACCCGGTAGAGTTTCCAACACGGCCGTCGCCGTCACGACTCACCTATGAGTTCGGACCGTGGCAGCCAAGACCTTGGGACATCTGGGCGTAGCTGGTAAGGGGGACCGCACACATCCGGTTCCAGTCCGCCTCCTCAATCACTGGCTGATTCAACAGATTGATCATCTCATGGAAGCTTCCAAGCGCATCGCAGTCCGCCACCTTGGGATCTGCCGCTTTGATATGTTCAGGCCACGCGCGATCGCGGGCGTAACGCCAGAATTCCGTTTTAAACCTGGAACCGCATGAATAGTGCCATCCGACGAACAGACCATAGCCGAGCATGCGCTTGACGAGAAACCGATTGACCGTTGGGGCATCACGTTCAAGACATTCAATCGAACGGTTCAGGCGCATATGGAGAACCATCCCGATCTGCAGCTGGGCGGAAACGATCGCCGTTGCCTCAAGGGGTTCCATGAACGCAGCGGCATTCCCGATGCGGGCCACCGCCCCATCGTATAGCCGTCGGTGGACAAAATTGGGAAACGGAATGACCGCGCGTCTTTCGAATTCCGAAACGCCGTCAGTTTCGAGAAATCTGTCGAAATCCGCTTCGACGTCGTCAAGACTCGAAATGCCACTGTTGAAAACATACCCGTAAGATGTATGAACTGTAAGTGGAATCACGAATATCCAACCGTGCGGGCGAGCGACAGCACGGGTATATGTGTGTTCGAGTACCGGCCCGTCCTTGACCTCCTTGATGACTGCCGGGCAGCGCCGGATGACAGCAGTGTTGGTCGGGATGAATGAAATGTCGATGTGCTGCTCGGATTGGAGTTCTCCCGGAAAACCCCGAGCATCGAATACAAGGTCGTACCGTTCAGGCGCCCGCCCCTCAAATTCTATCTGAGCACCACCATCCACACGTTTGATTCTGTTCACTTTCGCATCAATATGGTGGGCATGTGCACTCTCATGAAGCAGTTCAGCCATCAGGTCCGCTGACAGATGGTAGCCATAGGATACCTGCTGCGGTGTGAAGTAGTGAGTGAAGTCTCGTCCACGCCGACCCCAACCCTCGAACGCGACGCCATATTTGCGGGTTCCTTTCAGGCGCTGCTGCACGATTTGATGGGACAAGTTCGTCAACTGCTGCAGTTCCCCGACCAGGCTCGGCCAGCTGCCTTCACCTACTCCGATGACAGG
>JAJEAY010000079.1 GCA_022824145.1 Rhodobacter sp.
CGGGCCTTCCGCCTGCGGCATCCTGCCGCACCCAAGGGCCGGAATCCAGCCGCAGACCCGTCAAGGCCCGCTCCTGAGTCGCCGGACCGCTCCGCTGAAGCGCCGCGGCCACCGGAACGGGAATAATTTTGCAAGAGGCTCATCGAGAAGCCCTTTGCAGACCTTGGTCGACCTGCCCGCGATCGGAACGACCAGCCCGTTCCAGATCTCCTGTGACGAAAAAACATATCCCGGAAGCCGATCCCGACCGTAAGTGTCTGTCCTCTTTCGCCAATAGTTTCGAACTGGATCCCAGACCGAGAACCCACCGTCGTCGCGTGCGTGGACGACCAGTCCGGGACTCCAAGGCCTTCCCGGCGGTCCAGTCCATCTTTCGTTCATCACAGAATACATGCCTTCAAAGCCAATGCTCTTTCCGCCATCATCGGCCAGCTCAAAACGCAACTTTGCGGGAATTCCAATGTTCGTTGGACGTGCTGCATAACCAGAAGTCAGGCAGGAATTCAGATCTCGGGGCCATCGTCCCGTCAACGCCCACCATGCAACGTCGAGCAGAAAACTCTTCCCGAGACCGCTGTCGCCGGTAATGAGATTCATCCTGCTCTGCAGATCCAGCACCATCTCCGGCGCCGGGCCAACATTAATCAACTCAAGTCGTTCAAGCATTCGATTCAGAGGCGGCCAGCACAGTATTGACGCACTTATGTTCGTATTGATCTCGGCAAGCTACATGATGCACCTATGCCAGTCTGTAATGCAATTCTTTGCGTGGGACATCCTACCTGTGACGCATCACGTCGGGAATCTGCTCGGAAGCCGCGGCAATTCCGTTGATGTGACGGAGAGACCGACCGGTCGGAGCGCACTCAGGCAATTTCCGTGGCTCAATCGTTCGGCCGAGCTTCAGCCGGGATCCAGCGCCTGGTCTGGACTGCTCTAGGTGGGATTTCGTACCGAGCGTTGCCTCCTTGCCCGTTCAGGCATGGAACGTTAATCCAAAGCCAACGGCGTCGAAATGATTGGCCTCGTCGACCTGACGGTGCCCCAGCGTGAAGTGCATAGGAGAGGACGGACAGTATGTCGAAACGCACAGGCATGGCAGGTGCCCCGTCCGAGACCATGCCCGGTTTGTTTGGATCGAATGCCGCGTGGGTGCAGACGCAGATACTCGACGCTCAAGGCCTCGCAAGCCGCGACTTTTCGCTGGAGGAGTTCGCGAAGTACCGCAAGATCAGGATTCTCACATATTCGGCAAGCGTTGCGATGCTGGCTACCGTACTGGAGCAGTTCGAGGACGCCTGCGTCGAATGCGTGCTCGGCTATTCAAGGACTGTCAACAACCTCGCGGCAGTCATCGCCCTGCAGACTGCCGCAATGGAAGATGTCCGCAAGGCACTTCGCACTCTTTCCGCTTCAAGGCGACAGGAGGTTCTCAATCGGGTCAGTGACGGAAAACTGCAGGTGCGTGTAGTCGAAGGCCATGTCTCCCACGCCAAGATATTTCTCCTCTCCGAGGGACCTGAAGGAGCACGGTGCGTGCTGACCGGCTCCGCCAATTTCTCTACGTCGGCCTTGCTCGGGAGCCAGCACGAAGTGCTCATCCGTTTCAGTGACGACCTCGCCTGGGATCATTTCGAAAGCCAGTATCTCGACGTCAGGGAGCATGCCACTGCCGAAGTTCCGATAGCGAGTCTTACGGAAGAACGTCTCGATCCGTCCGAAGACCTGTCACCTTCGGACGCGCCGGTTCTAGCACCCGACCGGAGCCTGAATCTGATACAGCTCGCGCAGCCAGCCGAGGCCAAGGAAGCCATCGAGCGGGCGCGCGGCGTGGAAAAACTGCACGACATAGTCCTTCCGGCATTGCCGAAAGACAGGCGCAGGAACGAAGGAGCCGCACTCAGGATTGACAAATCCATTCGCAGGAAACTCTCGGGCGTGATCAGGCGCCAGGTCCGTCAACAGACACCCACCCATCCAACCTTCACTCTCGACCTGGACCAGCGGAAAGCCAGCATCTCCGGCACCGACTGGCAGCTTGAGAGTGACGAAGAGCAGGTACGTCAGGATGCCTCCGCGCTGGTATCCTTCTGGAATACTTACGGTGATGCCTTCCGGGGCGACGTGGACAAGCTCCAGAAAGACTACTTCGTCTTTCTTTGCTGGATGTTTTTCTCGCCGCTGATGTGTACCTTGCGCCGCCGGGCGGCTTTGGAAGGCCGTGACGTCATCCGCTATCCGCGGGTCGGAACCGTCTACGGCAAATCAAATGCCGGCAAGACGCAGCTCGTGGAAACCGCCGGAAAGTTCATGCTCGGGGATGACTTTCCGAAAGCGATTTCGACACGGATGACGGGGCTGCTGCTGCGCGAGATCGATGCATCCTATCGGCGCATGCCCGCCTTTTTTGACGATGTGGCCTGGTCTCGCTTCCGCGAATACGCGCCGGAGTTCATCAAGGACGAAACACTGTCACCGCATGAAGAGACCCCTTGCATGATCCTGTCGATGAATGCCCGGATTGGCGCCTTTCCAGACGAAGTGTCGAAGCGGAGCCTTCTGATCTACAGTTCCGCATCGCTTCCTAGCGAAGATGAAATCGGACGCATAACCATGTCCAACAGGCTGTCCGAGATCACGCCAACCACCCACCTCTACCGCTACTATTTGCACAGAGTGCTTGATCACCTTGATGAAGACGAGAGTGACTGGCTTCGGCTGTCTTCCGAGATCCTGTCGGGCATCCTTTCGGACTGTGGACAGCATCCTGCCTGGGCAAAACCGGTTCTCTGGGAAGACTACGCATCGACCCGATATGACGCTCTCCGCGAACAGCTTCGCAGCCTTCTGGATCCAGCCCGCCGCCAACCGAAGCGGCCACATCCAGACAGCGAGGGCTGGTTCTCGGAAGGAGGCAAGGTCTGGGTCCGCGTCGGAACCAACAGTTTCGGGCGCCCCGATTTCGAATGGCGTGACCTCCCGACCTACATGCTGCATGAACACGAAAGCCGCGCGGCGGAGTTCGTTCTGGACGTAGAAGCGGTTGAGAATTTCCTCGGGGAGAAGCTCAAAACGCCTCGCTGGCGGTTCCCGCTTCGGTTGCGTACCGCTTCGTAGGCGACAGAAGCGGCTTACGTTGAAGTGGCCTGCATGACCTTGCAATCCGGAATCGGTCACCTCTCACCAAAAGACGGCGCCGTCATGACCGGCACTTCAAACGTGGACAGCAAGACTACAGACGCGCCGCGCCGTTGCGTGCCGTTCCCGCCTCCAATGTCCGGCTCGAGCAGGAGTCCACAGGATCAAAGAAACCTGTCTGAACCAGATTCCGGCCACAGTTCTTCGTTTCAACAAGCACGTCCCGCGAGGCTGACTGCAGGCTTTCCCCTGAATCAATCCTGCTCGATCAAGGGCAGGTACTGAAATGCCCAGTCGTTGTAGCTGGACTCGCCGCGATACCAGACCACGTCGCTGCCCGGCTCTTCCCCGTGGTTCCAGCGCGGACGCAGGCCCTGTTTCGCGGCGCGAAGGATCAGTTGGCGACGACGCTGGCTGAGCTTGATGGCCTCGGCCAGCGCGGAACTGTCCCATCGCTGCAGGACCAATGCGCGCAGGCGCGCTTCGATGTCGGCCATTTCTGATTTTCCGGCAAGATTGCTGCGCTCCTCGGTGTCGACCACAACATCGAACAGCAGGGGAGGATCAGCCGTGGAGTGCACATATTTGTAGCGTCCCTGGCGAACCATGAAGATCGGGGCCGTAGTGGCTTCCGCGAGGTATTCGGCATAGATCGGTCGCTCCGGCTCAGGCGCGTCGAGCAGGACCGAGAGATCCGCGCCGTCCAGCGATTCAACCGGACTCGTCCAGCCTGGGCCTTCGGCAATCCCCATGAAGGTCGGCAAAAGGTCGACCAGAGATGCCGGAGTTTGGACTCGTCCGGACCCGAAGCTGCCGCCCGCGATGATAAGCGGAATACGCAGGGATGGTTCGAAAAAGTGCTTCTTGAACCACATGCCCCGTTCGCCCAGCATCTCGCCGTGATCCGACGTGAACACGATCACTGTGCTTTCGGACTGCCCAATAGCCTGGAGCGTATCCAGCACATGCCCGATCTTCCGGTCCAGGTATGAGATCGAGCCATAATAGGCTCTGCGCGCGCGTAGAATGTCTTCATCCGTCACCCGCATGTCCAGCATTCCGAAGTCTTTCAGCAGCCGAACCGAATGCGCGTCGTGTTCCGCCGCTGGCAGAGGCGGTACCGACGGCAAAGGAATTTCGACTCCGTCATAGATGTCCCAGAACTCCTTGCGGCAGAGGTAAGGTTCGTGAGGATGCGTGTAGGATACCTGAAGGAAGAACGGGCGTTCGTCCGAGGAGCGGGCAACGTCGTAGAGATACTGGATTGCGTTGTAGGTCACGAGATCGTCGAAATCGATCTGCACCGACCGCTCGCAGACTCCGGCGATAGTGACCGAGCGTGGGTCGTTTGTGTCACGCTTCCCTTCGTCGCCCCAGTTCGGAACCCATGAGAAATCAGCTGGATAGAGATCTGGAGTAAGACGTTTCTCGAAGCCGTGGAACTGGTCGGGTCCGATGAAATGCATCTTGCCTGAAAGCGCAGTCTTGTAGCCAGCGGAGCGCAGATAGTCAGCGTAGGTCGGAATCGAGGCGGGCAGTTCCGCGGCATTGTCATAGGCGCCGATCTCGGAGCACAGCTTGCCCGTCGCCATCGAGGAACGCGAAGGCGAACAGAGGGGAAAGTTGCAGTAGGCGGTTTCGAACAGTGTCCCGCGCTCAGCGAGCCGCTCGAGGTTCGGCGCATGGCAGACATTGTCACCGTAACACCGAAGGAAATGCGCCGCGAGCTGATCGACCTGAATGAATAGGATGTTCGGCTTCTGCACGGGGAGCGCCTCCGGGAAATAAGTCGAGGATAGTTCTATCTTGATTCTGGGCTTGAGCAAGCGTTGAGGAAACAAGCGGTAGGGAATGAATTTTTCTTTGACTCTGAATGGGCTCGACCTGCTGCTACTGGTTCCCTGAACTCGCTGAAGGTTACCGAGCAGGCTCAGCTTTCCTGTGTGTCTTTGGGTCTGCCGCCGGTCTTTGCTGATTATCGACCTTCCTGTCGACCTGCCGGTGGCAGGTGCTGCGAGATTGGTTTCCGGCTGTTCGTCGATGGACGGGTTTCGGCCCGCACTGTCCCGAAGCCAACTCCCACCGCGTCCTGATCAATGGCGCGACGAAGGATGGAGCCGCTGCGGGAGCACCTTCAGGCCGACGCCGGTGCAGTATCTTCCCGCCCGGCCTTCGTCGTTCGCAGACAGGCAGACCGAGCATGAATCGGCACCGCGCTCGAGTCTTCGTTCACGGCTGCTCTGACAACTTCAGACACGCGGGGATCCGTCGGGTTCGAGCATCGAGTCAGTTCGGTGACTATCTGGGACTGTGATATATGCAATTCTCCGGGATTTGATGGCAATTCAAGGCGCAGGTGAGGCGCATGACATGGATGCCCAGGCGAATCCGAAAGGCACATCAAAGACCGACCTGTCAGGACGTGGACCTGTAAGGACATGTCCGACGAACCGCCCCACGTGGAGACCGAAGTGCTCGCGGGCGCACTGGATGTGCAGCCGATGCAGGCCATGCGGCGTGCCTGAGCAAAGTCCATCCTCCGGAGACGCCTTATCAATCCGCTTGGCCGAAGCAGCGACGGTTCCGGCGGATGGTGGATCGTCTTCGGACCGAAACTGCATATGGGTGGCGATTTCAATTTGCCGGATCTCGCTGGATGGCGGCGCGAGACGATGCCCGAATGGCCCGGTTCCGCGTACTGCACCGTCTCGCCCGGCTGGACCTTCGGGGTGGTCTCGCCCTCGACCCGTCGGATCGACCAAAACGAAAGGCGGGCGATCGCCTTCCGAGAGGGCGCCTCGCATCCCAGGTCCATGGATCCGGACGCGAAGACGCCGGGAGCGTTCGACCTCGAGGACGGCCGCTCGGTGCTTCCGACCGCGCTCGCGGATAGTGCGGCGACTTCGCGCTGGCATGGCCGCGGGCATAGGGGTGCGTCGGCCTTAAGGCGGAACCGGCAATGGCGAAAGCTGCGAAAGTCCGGAATCCGGTCACCGGGGGCCGACTGGCATGCGCTGCGGGCCGACCCGGGCAACAACGGAAAGGCTGTTGACTGTCTCAATCTAGACGACTGATAACGTGGCAAGCGGTTGCTGGCAAAACTGAATTCGGAATGCAAAGTGGGCCTGACATGACAAGATCCCTTTTGACCTTCGGACAGATGCTGGACGGATTCGCTCGCCTGCGGCCGAACGATCTTGGCGCACGGGATCTGGAACGCGAACTGACCTTCGCGCAGTGGAACGACCGCGCGCGGCGGCTTGGCAATGCGCTTTTGGGACAGGGGCTGGTCAAGGGTGACCGGGTCGCGGTTCTGGCCCATAATCGTCTGGAATGGGCCGATATCTATGCCGCTACCGCCAAGGCCGGGCTGATCGCGGTTCCGCTGAACTTCCGGCTCAGCCCGCTCGAGATGCGCTATGTCATCGAAGACTGCAGCGCCGCAGCTATCTTGGCGGAACACGGGCTGCACACGGCCATCGAAGAGGTGCGCGCCGGTCTGGACATTGCGGCGAACCGCCATGTGATCTTTGGCGGGCAGGCCGCGGGCTGGCAAGACTACGAGGATCTTCTGCTGTCGGCCGCCGCCACGGCGCCAGACACGTATGTGGCAGATACCGACCCTTGGGCGCTGATGTATACCTCGGGCACCACCGGAAAGCCCAAGGGCGTGATCCGCAGCCATCGCAGCCAGGCGCTGCTGGCCTTCGGGACTGAGATCGAGATCGGCATCGGCGCGCGCGACGACGCGCTGCTGGTCATGCCGATGTGCCACGCCAATTCGCTGAATTTCTTCTGTTCCTTCAGCTATCGCGGCGGCGTGACGTCGATCTATTCGCGCACCTCGTTTGATGCCAAGGAGGCGCTCGACGTGATGGAACGCTCCGGCGCGACCTTCACCTCGCTGGTGCCAACGCATTACGTCATGATGCTGGACCGGGCCCGGGCCGAGGCACGCTCGCGCGATCTGGGACGGATGACCAAGCTCATGATCTCCTCCGCCCCGGCCCGCGCCGAAACCAAACGCGCGGTAATGGAGATGTTCCGCAACTCGGGCCTCTTCGAGCTTTACGGCTCGTCCGAGGGCGGCTGGGTGACGATGCTGCACCCCGACGAACAGTTCACCAATCTGGGCACCGTGGGCCGCGAATGCGTCGGCACCGCGCCGATCCGCTTGCTGGACGACGATGGCGTCGAGGTGCCCGACGGCCAGCCCGGCGAGCTTTACCACTGCACGCCTTACACCTTCGACGGCTACTGGAATCTGCCCGAGAAGACGGCCGAGGCCTTCCGCGGCAACTATTGCACCGTTGGCGACATGGCGCTTCGGGACGAGAACGGCTTCATCCGGCTCATCGACCGCAAGAAGAACATGATCATCTCGGGCGGCGAGAACATCTATCCCGCCGAGGTCGAGGCAGTGCTGGGCGCGGCTGAGGCCGTGCGCGACATCGCGATTGTGGGTCTGCCCGACGACAAATGGGGCGAGCGCGTCCACGCGGTCGTGGTGCTGCAGGACGGTGCCTGCGCAACTGAGGCTGAGGTAATCGGCTGGTGCGGTGACTCCATCGCCCGGTTCAAGCGCCCGCGCAGCGTCAGCTTCGTTGCGGCGGAGGACATTCCCCGTACCACGACTGGCAAGATCCAACACGGCGTCCTCAAGGAAAAACTCCTTAGCGGGACGTTCGACAATGTCCGGATGGCAGGAGCAGCAGAATGACCCAGGATCTGAACAGCGACAGCCTGAGCGTGGCCGCATGGATCGCGAAATTTCTCGCGGCGCGCGGAGTGGACCGCATCTTTGGGCTGCAGGGCGGACATATCCAGCCGATCTGGGATTTCGCTGCGCAGCAAGGCATCCGCATTGTCGACGTGCGTCACGAATGCGCCGCGGTGCATATTGCATATGGCCCATGCCCATGCCGAACTGACTGGCGGCTTCGGCGTGGCGATGGTGACGGCGGGGCCGGGGGTGACGAACACCGTGACGGCCATCGCCAATGCGTCGCTCGCGCGGATGCCGGTGCTGGTGATCGGCGGCTGCACCTCGCGCCCTCAGGCCAATATGGGACCGCTGCAGGACATCCCGCATGTGGACATCATCAAGCCTGTCGCCCGTCTGTCACGAACCGCGCGCGTGGCGGACCAAGCGATTCGGGAGTTGGACGAGGCGGTTGCTCGCGCCATGGGGGACGGGGGCGAGCCCGGGCCAGTTTACGTTGAGATCCCCACCGACGTGCTGCGTCAGCATGTGCCCCGAAACTTGGTGCTGGACGACTGGATGACACCCAAGGCGCTCCGCGTGATGCCGCCCGACCAGAACGCGGTGGCGGAGGCCGCTCAGGCGCTCTGGCATGCGAAACGCCCGATTGTTGTGGCGGGCCGAGGCGCCAACGGCGCGGCGGAGGCCCTGAACCGGCTGCTCGATGCCTCCGGTGCACTTTATCTCGACACGCAGGAGGCGCGCGGGCTTGTCTCCGGCGATCATGCTTCCTCCGTGGGTGCGATGCGCGGGCAGGTGATGCAGGAGGCCGATCTGGTGGTCACAGTGGGCCGCCGGCTGGATTTCCAGCTGGGCTATGGCTCTCCGGCGGTCTTCCCGCATGCGCGCTTCATCCGGATTTCCGACACGGCGTCGGAACTGATCGACAATCGCCGCGGCGCACCCGAACTGCTCGCCACGCCCGCGCTGGCACTGGACGCCATCGCCGAGGCCGGCGCGGCCTTGGGCAAGCCCGCACTGGATCGCGACTGGTCCGAGGGCACGCGCGCCAGGCATGTCGCGCGGGCGTCGGGCGGCAATCGCGAGACCCCGCAGACGGGAGCTGACGGCAAGATCCATCCGATGGCGATTTTCGACGCGCTGAAGCAGGTGGCAAACAATGACTATATCGCCGTGGCCGATGGCGGCGACTTTCTCAGCTTTGCGCGCGTCGGGCTGGAGTCCTCGACTTACCTCGATGCCGGCGCATTTGGCTGCCTTGGCGTGGGCGTGCCTTATGCCAACGCCGCGAGCCTGGCCTTCCCGGGCCGGCAGGTCATCTGCGTGACCGGCGACGGGGCGTATGGGCTGAACGCGATGGAAATCGACACCGCAGTCCGCCATGGCGCCAAACCCGTCATCATCGTGTCGAACAACGCCGCCTGGAACATCGAGCGTTTCGACCAAGCGGAAAATTACGGCGGCCGCGTGGTCGGTACCGAGCTGCGTCATTCCGACTATGCCGGAATGGCCAGGTCGCTGGGCCTACATGGCGAGCGGGTCGAGGATCCGGCCGACCTCAAGGCCGCCATTGCCCGGGCGCTGGAGAATGCTCCGGCAGTGGTCGATGTCGTCACCTCGCAGGACGCGGTGTCGTCGGACGCCAGGAAGGGGCTGGGCTTCGTGCCCGACTACCAGCCACTCACCGTCTGGGACGAGGCCGAGCGCAGGCGCCGGGGCCTGGCATGACGCTGCTGGATCTTCCTCAGAACTGTACTTGGAGGGGGAGACGCATGGCATGAAAATCCAGACGAAACCGAAGGGTCGGTCGCATCGCAAGGCGACCTGTCAGGACATGCTCGACGCACCGTCCCACATGGTGGCCGAAGTGCTCGCGGGCACGCTTCACGTCCGGCCGAGACCGGCCATGCGACATGCCGGGGCAAAGTCCATCCTCGTGGAAAGCCTTGTCAATCGTAACCGTTCGGGTTCCAGGGGAGGAAACATGCCCGGTCGCTGTCGAAGGGATGCAGTCCCTAGGGAAGCAGCGCACTATCGGCGCTGCAGCGCGACCTGCCGCCACGTTCATCACCCGAGCGTCGAACGGTTACGTCCTCGTCACGGCTCTCGTCCAGTCTAGACGTTAGTGTCACCACCGCTTGTCGGAATGCCAACCATTGACCGCTGCCGCAACCGACGTTGCCCAAAAGACTGGATTCTGGGCGATCCGGCAGGGGCCCTGCGGTCGCTGGCGGACGACTCGCCGCAATGCCTGCCGTCGCCGCAGAGGCGCCGTGTTGCAATAGTGTTGGCACGTCGCATGAACGGATCGGGGTTCAAGAAATATTGTAACGAGTCCAAAATGTTAAGATATGGACAGTCGTCTCTTTGCAAGATCCGCAACCACAGCCGACTGCCATTGCGGTACATGGATGCAATCTCGCCCTTTCACCTGCGGCTTTTCGCTGAACGCCCGTCTCTTGTGGCTACGCACCGATAACTTGGTCACCACCGTCTTCTCGCCCCGACGCCAACATTCCCGCCACCTTCGTCATTGGCAGTACGCCGCCAAGCGGATAAAGCGCTTCCCGACCGGGTGGAACTCACCGTCTTCTACCAATATAGACTTGGCCGAACGCAGTTCCATTACGAAGAGTGCCTGGCTGGATTCGGCCTTGACTCGAAGATATCACAGGGCATCAAGCTTGAACGGCTGCCTGCCCGCTGAATTTCGACCGCGCGACTATACTTCAGGCCGCTGCACCTTACCAAGGATCTGACAGAAACACCCGCTGTGAC
>JAJEAY010000089.1 GCA_022824145.1 Rhodobacter sp.
CCAGGAAATGAAGACCCGGATCGGGCAGGCGGGCCTGCCTGCGACAATGGACGTGGTTGCGGCGATCGGCTTTGCGAGCGTCGTGATCTACGGCGGCAGCGAGATCATCGACGGCGACAAGACCGTTGGCCAGTTCATGTCGTTCTTCACCGCGATGGCACTTCTCTTTGACCCGTTCCGACGACTCGCGAATGTTGCCGGTGCATGGCAGGCCACGCGTGCCAGCCTGGAGCGGATTCGGAACGTGTTTCATGTGGCGCCGACCATTCACGCACCGGCAAGACCCGCGGCCCTGCCGAACGATCCCCGTGCGGCGGACATACGGTTTGAACATGTAGCGGCCTCCTATGGCCATGTTCCCGCACTCAGGGACGTGACCTTTGTGGCCAAGGCCGGGGAGACTACCGCCCTCGTGGGAGCATCTGGAGCTGGAAAATCAACTCTTTTCAGCGTTTTGACTCGCCTTCTTGATGCCGAGAGCGGAGAGATCACGGTGGGAGATGTTGCGACGACCAAGCTTGATCTCGCCGATCTGAGGCAGCTGTTTTCGGTGGTGACGCAAGACGCTCCGATGTTCGATGAGAGCCTTCGCCACAATATCGTGCTCGCCACACCAGACGTGACGGAAGACCGCATTCTTGCTGCGGTCGATGCCGCGCACTTGAAGGACTTCGTTGCTGGATCCCCCGAAGGGCTGGATACGCCGGCGGGGCCGCGGGGCACGGGACTCTCAGGAGGGCAGCGTCAGAGGGTGGCGATCGCCCGGGCACTCTTGCGTGATGCACCGGTCCTCCTGCTGGACGAGGCGACCTCAGCCCTTGATGCGGAGAGCGAGGCCCATGTGCAGGACGCACTTGATCGACTGGCGGCAGAGCGCACCACGCTGGTGATCGCCCACCGCCTGTCAACCGTTCGAGATGCCGACAAGATTGTCGTCATGGACAACGGCCGGGTCGTGGACGAGGGGCGGCATGAAGAGCTTCTTTCGCGCGGCGGGCTGTATGCGAGATTGTACGAGCTTCAGTTCAGCGAAGACTGACGAGCCTTGAGGTCAATCAGTCGTCCGTTCCGGCATCGATCGGATTGCCCGTCCGGAATTTATCCGGACAGGCATGGAACGCGGCGGCAATTCGATTGACCCGTGTGCGGTCACTCAGTTCTTGGCTTGATCCACGAGTTTGCCTGCCGAGATCCAAGGCATCATCGCGCGGAGCTTTTCGCCAATCTCTTCAATCTGATGCGCGTCGTTGTTCCGGCGCGTCGACTTGAAGAAGGGCTGTCCGACGGCGTTTTCGGTCATGAATTCCTGGACGAATTTGCCGGACTGGATGTCTTTGAGGATGGCCTGCATGCGCGCCCTGGTCTCGTCATAGGGCAGGACGCGCGGACCGGAGACGTATTCGCCGTACTCGGCCGTGTTCGAGATCGAGTAGTTCATGTTGGCGATGCCGCCCTCATAGATGAGATCCACGATGAGCTTCACCTCGTGCAAGCACTCGAAATATGCCATCTCGGGCGCATAGCCGGCCTCGACCAAGGTCTCGAATCCCATGCGGATAAGCTCCACAAGTCCGCCGCAAAGAACGGCTTGTTCGCCAAACAGGTCGGTTTCGCACTCTTCCTTGAAGTCGGTCTCGATGATGCCGGAACGTCCGCCTCCTATGGCCGAGCAGTAGGACAGGCCGACTTCGAGGGCCTTGCCGGATGCGTCGTTGTGAACGGCGACAAGACAGGGCACGCCTCCGCCCTTGACGTATTCGCCCCGGACCGTGTGGCCGGGACCCTTGGGTGCCATCATGATCACGTCGATGCTGTCGGGTGCCTCGATCAATCCGAAATGCACATTGAGGCCATGTGCAAACGCGATGGCGGCGCCTGGGCGAATGTGGTCCTTGACATGGGCCTTCCAGGTTTCGGCCTGCAGTTCGTCGGGCATCGTGAACATCATGAGATCGCACCACGCGGCTGCGTCGGGGATTCCCATCACTTGCAGCCCTTCGGCTTCTGCCTTCCTGGCCGATGGCGAACCCTCACGAAGCGCCACGGCAACGTTCTTGGCGCCGGAGTCACGCAGGTTCAACGCGTGTGCATGGCCTTGGCTGCCGTACCCAAGTATGGCCAGCTTCTTGTCCTTGATCAGGTTGATGTCGCAGTCGCGATCATAATATACGCGCATCGGAGCTTCCTTTGTCGCAGGTTTCGTGAATCCCGAGAGCTTCTAGCGCAGAATCCCGGGGATGCAAGCGGAGGCGGTTGCTTGGCGTGCAGTGCGGATTGGGTCTTCGGGATTCGGCTCGATTACGGAAATCGACGGTTCGACCGTGCCTGATGCGGCAACAAGTTGGCACGGCAATCGGCGGCTCCTTGACGGCGTCAGTGCTGCTTGAAGCCGTTGCTGACAAAGCTCTTGCAGCCGCCTCGATGTCTCCGTGTCCGCAAGTCAGGTAGCGCCGACGCTTCCCCCGGTTCCGTCGCGAATCACCTGTCGGTTCAGTTCACGCAATCGCCGCGGCGAATTCGGACGGCGCTCTTTGGCGCCATGCAGGCAGCATTGCATTAACGATGATGCGCAAGTGACTTGAAAGAAATGAACTCCCCGAGTGCTTCAAACCTGGTTCATTCCCGTCAGGGATGACGGGAAAGTGCCTCCCACGAATGCAGCGGCTTATCCACAAATGATGCGCATCCCACAAATTGCCGTTGACGTGATGTACGTCCCTCAAATAGCGTCGCCTGCATGGATGCCTTGGTGGCATCAGTTTTTTGGGAGAACTTCATGAAAACGAGAACATCCGCTGCGATGATCGTGGCGCTCACCGCTTCCGCCAGCCTGC
>JAJEAY010000268.1 GCA_022824145.1 Rhodobacter sp.
AAGAACGGAGCGTGTCCAGCATGGTCTGTGCATCTGCGTGGTACAGTGCCGGAAGCCAATCCACGGCGGCACCGGAGTTCAACTCGCTTTCGATCCACCGCCAGGTCTCCCGCGTTCGGGCGGAATCCGAAGAAAGAACCCGCTGGGGAACGTAGCCCTTTCTGTGCAGCCATGCTCCGATCACCCGCGCTGACCGCCGCCCCCGATTGTTGAGCGGCCGCTCATGATCGCTCAGCTCGGCATCACTCCAGCTTGATTTCGCGTGTCGGACCAGGATCAGACGCCGTGCCATGGATGAAACGCCCTCATATGGAATGCTGACTGCTCCTCAAGCCTGCCATAGTCCCGTGAGACGGGGCAAGCCCGACGTGCCGCGCAGCCTCGAGTCATGCAGCTCTCGCCCTCCAAAGTGTCAAGGAATCCATGGCAGGCAGAGTCATTGAATCCGGTATCTGCATTCAGGGCGTCGACCGGACATGCGGACAGGCAGGGACGTCCGGAGCAGGAATCGCAGGGACACGGGCCGGAGTCGGGAAAATCGATGCGCTCGTCAAGAGCAAGCGCGCCACGGTAACTGATCATCAGTCCGCAGCCGTCATGCACGAGCATACCCGCCGGTGACTGCCATGCCCTTCCGGAGCGGATCGCCCATTTGATGAATGGCAGATAGGGCGGGCCACCGAACGGGAAGAGCGCTTCGCCTCCGATCTCATTGGCCAAGTCCCGAATTGTTCGCACCGACCAGCGGTCAAGCGCATTCGGCGCGTCGTCGCGGTATTCCGCGCTGGCGGTGAAGACAGGCCAGAACCCCGGCTCGGCCGGACCAAGCAGAAGAAGGGTGCGGCAGTGTTCGGGGGCGCCGTCCTCAGGTTCGGGGACCAGGCCTCCAAAGATGTCCAGCTGTCGTTCAAGTGACCTTGTGCGGATCTGATCGTAATCCATCATGACTGTGGCCGCCTTCAGTTTCTGTTGACGGTGATTGGGTGGTCTTCCACCATCGCACCGCTGCGGTCAGCCCTTGATCAGCGTTCCCGCACCATGCTCCGTGAAGAGCTCGAGAAGGCATGCGTTCGGAACCCGGCCATCCAGAATCACCACTGCCCGTACTCCGTTGGCCATGGCTTCAAGCGCGGTTTCGGTCTTCGGGATCATACCTCCCGAGATCACCTGTTCCCGAATCAGTTCATGCATCCGGGCCTGGGTGAGTTCGGAGATCAGGTTGCCGTCGGCTCCTTTCACGCCTTCCACATCCGTTAGAAGCAGAAGCCTGTCCGCCTTCAACGCTGCGGCGACCGCTCCGGCCGCCGTGTCGCCGTTGACGTTGAATGTCTCACCTCCACGCCCTGCGCCGATCGGAGAGATGACCGGAATCATTCCAGCCTCTCCCAGCCTGCGCAGGATTGCCGGATTCATCTGTGATGGCCTGCCGACGAATCCCAGTTCAGGATCGGCTTGGTCGCAGACCATCAGGTTGGCGTCCTTTCCGGACAGTCCGATGGCCTGCCCGCCCTCAGCGTTGATCGCCTGCACGATCCGCTTGCCAACACGGCCCGACAGCACCATCTCGACGACTTCGACAGTGGCTGCGTCGGTCACCCGCTTTCCGTTCACGAACTCTGACATTATCCCGAGCCGGGAAAGCTGTTCGTTGATCATGGGGCCGCCGCCATGGACAACCACGGGATTTATTCCCACCTGTTCCATGAGCACGATGTCGCGGGCGAAACTCCGCATCGCCTCGTCATCGCCCATTGCGTTGCCGCCGAATTTAATGACGACAGTGGATCCATCATAGCGCTGCAGGAAAGGCAGCGCCTTGTTCAGCGTTCGTGCGGTCGCGGACCGGTCCTTTTCCATCGCATGTCTTTCCGGAGTGGTCTCGTCCGGCCGGGTTTACCTGCTGCGAAACCGCTATTCAATTCCGGCGATCACGGCGCGAAGAGCTTCGATTCCGTCGCCCTTCTCAGCTGATGTGAGCGCGATTTCCGGAAAAGACGCCGGATGCCGGCCAAGGCCGGATCGTACACGGTCAAGAACTGTCTCTAGCGCGGGTCGCTTGACCTTGTCCGTTTTTGTCAGAACTGCCTGAAAGGTCACGGCAGACCGGTCAAGAAGCTGCATTATTTCCTCGTCCGGCGTCTTCACGCCATGCCGCGCATCGAGCAGTACGAATGCGCGGCGCAGATTGGGCCGTCCGGCCAGATAGTCTCTCTGCAGCTGCTGCCACTGCTTCACTGACTTTAACGGCGCCCGTGCGAATCCGTAACCGGGAAGGTCCACCAGATTGATCTGTCCGTTGAGGTCAAAGAAATTGAGCTGCTGGGTGCGGCCCGGTGTATTCGAAGTGCGCGCGAGGGACTTTTGGCCGGTCAGCGCATTGATAAGAGAGGATTTTCCTACATTTGACCGTCCGGCGAAACACACTTCTACCCGATCGTCAGGTGGCAGGCCCTGAAGCGCAACGGCGCCTGTGACGAACTCGGCCGTCCTCGAGAACAGCCGCCGACCGGCCTCCAGCTGAGCTGGATCCTCGATCTCGGTTACTGGAAAGTCCAATTGCATCAGACCGGTTCGATTCTGTCGCCCTTGCGCAGCTCCCCTGCTTTGGTTACCTGCGCGTAAACTCCCATATTCTGGTGTGCCCAACCGAGCTGCAGAGCGCCAAGGACGTCTACGTCGCGGATTCCGGTGCGGGTGCTTGCGGCGGTTGCCATGCATCGGACGGTGGGCTCGATGACTTCGAGCTCCACCTGGCCTGCCTTTATCCTGCGGCCGAGCCAGCCCGTCTCCTCCCATGGCTCGAGCCCATCAATCACAATGTTCCCGCGCCAGCGCAGGTGGGAAACTGCGCGACCGATTTTCCGCGACACTTCAGCGTGGCTGGCAAGATTGATCAGCGAGACCGAAGGATAGTCGGTATCTGTCATGCCCCTTCCAGGAACCTGCACCAGACGTTTCGGGAGGGCACGATTGTCCGGGCTGATCGGAAGAATCCACTGGATAAAGGCGTGCGCGTCGCGTTCATCATCGGGATTGACGGTCAAATCATCCAGTTTCGGATGGCTGAGCGTCACCTCATGTCGTTCGACGTCCGACCTTGCGGTTACAGCCTGCAGCAGCGGTGCCTTGCAAGCTCTCGAAAAGTTTGTGCAGGGTATCCAGCTGGGACTCGTGTCATCAAATCCTGCGGCTTCGTGCAGGACGGCCCAGCGACGGTCCCAGGGAACGCACTCCCCTTCCGTCAGCCGGACGCATTCCAGTTCCTCGCGCCCATGCGCCTTGATCGGATGGCGCCAGATCTGGGCGACGAACCCATTCATTTTTCCTCGGCCTTTGACTTTCGTCTGAAGCTTGAAATGATGTTGCCGAACACGTCCGGCCGATAACCCTGGCTTCGCATGATCAGGTACTGCTGTGCGAACGTGATCATGTTGTTCGCGATCCAGTAAATGATCAGCCCGCTTGCGAATGTACCGAGCATGAACATAAACACCCATGGCATCCAGGCGAATATCATTGCCTGCGTGGGATCGGTTGGCGCCGGGTTGAGTTTCTGCTGGAGCCACATGGAGATTCCGAGCAGGATCGGCAGAACACCAAGCGAGAAAATGAAGAATATGGATCCCGGATCCGGCGTCGAGTAGGGCAGCAGGCCGAACAGGTTCAGGATTGACGACGGATCCGGCGCGGAGAGATCCCTGATCCAGCCGAACCAAGGTTCGTGCCTAAGCTCGATGGTGACGAAAATCACTTTGTAGAGGGAAAAGAAAATCGGGATCTGCAGGAGAATCGGCAGGCAGCCCGAGGCAGGATTGACCTTTTCCTTCTTGTAGAGGGCCATCATTTCCTGCTGCATCTTCTGGCGGTCGTCTCCGACACGCTCCTTTATCTTCGCCATTTCGGGCTGCAGCTCTTTCATCTTCGCCATCGAGACATAGGACTTGAAGGCGAGAGGAAAGAGCACGGCCTTGATGATGAGCGTCAGGCCGATGATGGCCCATCCCATGTTGCCGATCAGTTCGTTCAGCCAGTGCAGCACGGCGAAGATCGGTTTGGTCAGGAAGAAAAACCAGCCCCAGTCGATGGAATCGATGAACCGGTAGATTCCGTTCTCATGCTCATAGGCACGGATCGTGTCCCATTCCTTGGCCCCCGCAAAGAGCCGTGTCGTTATGTCTGACCCTTCACCGTCTGCCAAAGTGACGGTTCGGTAACGTGCTTCGGCGGTGTAGACATCCGAGTTCGCGTCGTATTTCAGGACCGATGTGAAGGGCGCTTCAGTCGGCGGCACCAGTGTGGTCATCCAGTAATGGTCAGTGAAACCCAGCCAGCCGTTTCTCTCGATCTCCAGAACTTCCGCGTTGGCGCCCCATCTTTCGTCACGGTCGAAGTCACGCAGGTCGCCGTAGCTGAACTCACTCATCTCTTCGCCTGACTGGCGAATCGGGCCTTCCTGGATGATGAAGAACCCGGTCAGATCCTGCGGTTCGCCATGGCGCCGCAGCATGCTGTATGGCGCCAGCCGAATGTCTGCGCCGCTCCTGTTACGCACGCTTTGCGTCACTTGGAACAGGAAATCATCGTCGACCGAAATGGTTCGGGTAAACGTAACCCCCTTTGTGTTCGTCCATGCGAGCTCGATCGGACTGTCGGCGGTCAGCACCGCTCCTGGAGGGACAGACCACGGCGTTTCCGCACCGGGAACGTCCTCCCAGCCAAGATCTCCTCCGGGCGCCCAGCCGAACAGCGCTAGGTGTGCGGCTTCGGTTCCCGCAGGTTTCAGGAGAGAAACCAGGCCGCTGCCCTCAGCAAGCTTCGCTCGATAGTCCCGCAGGTTCAGCTCGTCAATGCGGCCGCCCTTCAGGGCGATCGATCCCACGAGTCTTTCCGTCTCGACCGGAATACGGGCGGTCTCAAGCGAATCAGTGACTTCCACTTCCGATGAATTCCGGGTCGCACCGTCGATGGCTTCCGCGGTGGGGGTGGCGGTTGGCCCGGTTTGGGATGACTCGACCGGCGCTTGCTCGACCGGCGGCTCCTCCGGCGGAAACAGAATGAACCAGACCAGGATAACCATGAAGCTCAGGGCCGTAGCCATTATGAGGTTCTTGTTCTGATCGTCCATGCGGACACCACCGTTTCGCTGCTTAGGATCAGGGGAGGTTCAACAGTCCGGATTGCCAAAGGTCAAGAGTAAAGCCGGACTGGCCACAAACCGCGGCAACGAATTCATTCGGGCCGTTTGCAGGTTCCCGCCTGCTGTCTGTGGCACTGATGGACTCATTCCGTTGTATTGGACTCGACACCGCATGTCGGGGGTATTTCCGATGCGCGTGCCAAGCCTGCGAAGTCAAAGAGACTGAGGTCGAGAAGGTGCGAAGGACGGGCGTTCATGAGTGCTCGAAACAGCTTCTGCCGGCGCCCGGGATTGCTCGCTTCCCATTCGTTGAGCATCGCCTTGATCTGTTGCCGCTGCAATCCTTCCTGGCTGCCGCAGAGATCACAGGGAATGATGGGATACTTCATTGCCCGGGCGAATTTTTCGCAGTCGTTCTCCGCCACATGCGCAAGCGGGCGATAGACAAACAGATCGCCGTCCTGGTTGACGAGCTTGGGTGGCATCGTCGCCAGCCGCGCTCCGTGAAAGAGGTTGAGCATGAAGGTCTCGAGAATGTCGTCGCGGTGATGGCCCAGAACGACGGCACTGCAGCCCTCCTCCCGCGCGATCCTATACAGGATTCCGCGGCGCAGTCGGGAACAGAGCGCACAGTAGGTTTTTCCCTTTGGTACTTTCTCCGTGACGACGGAATAGGTATCCTGGTATTCTATTCGATGGGGAACCCCAGCCCGTTCGAGGAATTCGGGCAGAACGGTTGCGGGGAAGCCTGGTTGGCCTTGGTCAAGATTGCAGGCGAGGAGTTCCACCGGCAGAAGCCCGCGCCACTGCAGTTCATTAAGCACAGCCAGCATGGTGTAGCTGTCCTTGCCGCCCGAAAGACATACGAGCCAGCGGGCGCTGCGCTCGACCATGCCATATCGTTCGATCGCATCTCTGGTTTCACGCACGATCCGTTTGCGCAGCTTGCGAAACTCCGTTGTTTCCGGCGCTCCCTGCAGGAGTGGGTGAATGTCGCTGGCGTTATCAAGCATAGTGCGCTTCTAGCGTGGTCATGGATTCCGGGCAAGGGCGGTGACAATGCCGCTGGCGGCCATGTCGGGATGCCCGCTCCGTTCGGCTTACGCGGCCATCTCTGCGGCAGCCGGTTCAGACGGGAATCCGGGTTGGCGGATAGGGCAAGGACTTCAGGTGCCTGTCGTCGGGACTGAACGCCGTTGTGAAGGTCGGTTCCACACCGAGCCAGTTTGAACAGGCATGTCGTTCCTGCTTCAGCGCGGGACTGGATCAGTGCCGGAGCCGCCCCACGGATGGCAGCGGGCGATCCTGCGAAGCGTGAGCCAGCTGCCCTTGACAGCGCCATGCCGTTCCAGCGCCTCCAGCGCGTAGGCCGAGCATGTGGGAGAGTATCGGCAGTGGGATCCAATCCATGGACTGAGGAACAGCCGGTATGCGCGAATGGGAAGAGAGACAAGGTATGCAGCAGGTGTCATGACATGTGGAGCATAGGATCAGGTGCCGGTATGCAAGGCCTCCATCTTTCCACAGCGTCGCCTTCGGTTCGCGTTCACGGCACATTCCCCCGACGTCACTGTCTTTCCCATTGCGCGTGCTTCGGCGGACACATGGAACAAAGGGTGCGTGGTTCAGCGCTTCTATGGATCCCACGGGCAGCAGACCGCGTCAACGGTTCCGGCGCTAAGGATATCTTGGGGCTTATTTCAGATGGGCGAGGGCGCGGTTCGCCCAGTCGCAGGCGATTTCCGGGTCGTCAAGTGCGGGTTCCGGCAGGGACCAGTAAGGCATAGCGATCTCCTTGCCTCCGTCGCGTTGATAGGTCCATCGCCGTGATCCTGCGGCCTCCAGTTCAGCAATGAATCGCCCCGCTCCTTTCAGCCAGATGGAACCGCTGCCGTGCACAATGGCGAAAATCACGCCGTTGAGATACAGGCAGAGACCGCCCATCATCTTTCGGGTAGTTACTTTGCCAAGACCTGAAAACAGCTCCTTGGCGAAATTCTCATCGGCGGCGGACAGACTCACAGTCCACTTCTTTCCGCAGCCAGTTCCTCGACGTCCCTGAACTTGATCGATTCGCCGCAGCCGCAGGAATCAACGACATTCGGATTGCTGAAGGTAAAGCCAGCATCCAGCAATGATACCTGGTAGTCGATTTCCGTTCCGAACAGGAACATCTGCGCCATTGGCGCGATCATCACGACTGCTCCGTCCTGCTCAACCACTTCGTCATGCGGATCTACTTCGGACACGCTGTCCATGGTGTATTCCATACCGGCGCAGCCGCCCTTCCTGACGCCGATTCTAAGGCCTTTGGCATCTTTCTCGGCCATGAGTCTGGCGACCTGTCTGGCTGCTGCCGATGTGAGTGTGACCGCCTGTTTTCCTGGAATTCCGAACATCAAATGAATCCCAGTTCCAGCCGCGCTTCGTCCGACATCATTTCCATGCCCCAGGGAGGCTCCCAGGTCAATTCAACGTCGACCTGCTTGACGCCCGGCAGCGGCTCGACCGCATCCGCAACCCAGCCGGGCATCTCACCTGCGACCGGACACCCCGGAGCCGTCAACGTCATGGTGATCTGTATCTCGTTTTCGGGGTTGATATCGACCGTATAGACTAGGCCGAGATCGTAAATGTTCACTGGAATCTCTGGATCGTAGACGGACCTGCAGGCCTCGACCACGCTGTCATATAACGGGTGGTCGGTCGTTGATGGCCTGATCAAAGGCGTGCCTTCCAGTCTTTCCGGCGCATCGGTTTGCATGGCATCCTCAATCAATCCTGACAGAAGATATAAGGAATAGGATTGCCAGCGTCCAGAGCGCTTTTGCCCTGCGCCGGAAAATCCGTTCGGGCTCACAAATCACGGAGGCTCGGGACTGGACAACCAATCGGGTATCTGTGAATGCCGATGCATGGCTGAGCGCATTCAGTTCGATCTCTTGGCTACTGACGGCGATGCCCGGACCGGTGTGCTCTCAACCCCGAGAGGCAATGTCCGCACGCCGGCATTCATGCCGGTAGGAACAGCCGGAACGGTAAAGGCAATGATGCCTGAGTCGGTGCGGGCCGCGGGGGCGGACATCGTGCTTGGGAATACCTATCACCTGATGCTTCGACCGGGAGCGGAGCGGATCGAAAGGCTGGGTGGCCTGCACCGCTTTATGAACTGGTCAGGGCCTATCCTGACGGACAGCGGCGGCTTTCAGGTAATGAGTCTGGCGGGACTGCGCAGGCTGACGGAACAGGGGGTGACGTTCCGCAGTCATATCGACGGATCCCAGCACGAGATCACTCCCGAGAGGTCAATCGAGATCCAGCGGCTGCTTGGATCGGACATTGTAATGGCGTTCGACGAGTGTCCCGCCTTGCCCGCGGAACGCGGCCGAATCGAGGAAAGCATGCTGCTGTCGATGCGCTGGGCGAATCGATCACGGGAGGCATTCGGTGACAGTCCGTCCCAAGCGATTTTCGGTATCCAGCAGGGCGGACTGGAAGTCGACCTGCGAAAGGAGAGCGCCCGATCCCTTTGCGCCATCGGCTTTGACGGCTACGCAGTCGGAGGACTCGCAGTGGGCGAGGAACAGCAGGCCATGTTCGGCATTCTCGACCATGTTCCTGAAATGCTTCCGATGGATAGGCCCCGTTACCTTATGGGTGTGGGAAAGCCAGACGACATCGTAGGCGCGGTGAAACGTGGAATCGATATGATGGACTGCGTACTCCCATCCAGGTCCGGGCGGACCGGGCAGGCGTTCACCCGCTGGGGAACGGTGAACATCAAGAATGCGCGGCATGCTAACGATCCACGTCCGCTTGACGAGGACTGCAGCTGTCCGGCCTGTCGGAATTACACGCGGGCATATCTGCATCATGTGTTTCGTTCCGGCGAAATCATCAGTTCGATGCTGCTGACCTGGCACAACATTCACTATTTCCAGGAAATCATGGAAGGAATGCGCAACGCGATCGTCGAGGGGCGGTTCGCGGATTGGGAGTCCGGTTTTCATGCCCTGCGGTCGCAGGGAGATATCGAGCGGCTGTGAAACGGCCGGTTCGTCGGTCATGCGGCTCGGGAGAAACGGATGAATGGCGGTCGGATGTCCAGGGGCACCTGCCGACATTGGCCTGAACCAGGGTTGAAATGGATGGGCTGTTGCACCAAGTAGTTTGGCAGTGAACTCAGATTGGCAAGCGGTTCCGCAAAGACGGCGCGGGCCTTGATCTGCCAGATACCGGGAATAAACATGCAAAAGCTTTCAAATCCTTCCTATCCGGTCCTGCCGCTGCGGGACATCGTGGTTTTTCCGCACATGATCGTGCCCCTTTTTGTTGGCCGCGAAAAATCGGTTCGAGCTCTCGATGCGGTCATGAACGACGACCGGCAGATCCTGCTTGCGAGCCAGATTGATCCCGGTGCCGACGACCCTGACGCCGACGGAATCTATCAGGTCGGCGTGCTGGCCAATGTTCTGCACCTTCTGAAGCTGCCGGACGGTACGGTGAAGGTGCTGGTGGAAGGTCTCAAGCGTGTGAAGACCATTGAATACTTGGACAACAGCAAGTTTTTCGAGGCACATGCCGAGGTTCTGCAGGAGGATGAAGGCGACGCCTCGGTGCTTGAGGCGCTTGTGAAGTCAGTCACCGAGGGCTTCGAGCGATACGCCAGAGTCAGGAAAAACATCCCTGAGGAAGCGTTTGGCTCCGTCTCTGAGACCCGTGATCCGCAAAAACTCGCGGATCTCGTCGCCGGTCATCTGAGTGTTTCCGTGGAACAGAAGCAGGATCTGCTTGAGACGCTTTCCATCACCGAGCGTCTGGAGAAGATCTACGGTCTCATGCAGGGTGAGATGAACGTTCTGAAGGTCGAGAAAAAGATCAAGACGCGCGTAAAGTCCCAGATGGAGCGGACCCAGCGCGAATACTATCTCAACGAGCAGATGAAGGCCATTCAGAAGGAATTGGCGGATGGCGAGGAGGGAGATGGCGAGCTCGCCGAGCTTGAGGAGAAAATCAAGGAACTCAAGCTCTCGGATGAAGCCCGGGAGAAAGCAGGCGCGGAGCTCAAAAAGCTCAAGCACATGCCGCCGATGAGCTCGGAGGCGACAGTTGTACGAAACTATCTTGACTGGATCGTTTCCATACCATGGGGCGTGAAATCGCGGGTCAAGAAGAATTTGGATCGGGCGCAAAAGGTTCTGGACGAAGACCATTATGGTCTCGAAAAGGTCAAGGAGCGAATTGTCGAATTTCTCGCGGTTCAGAAGCGCTCGGCGAAACTCAAGGGGCCGATTCTCTGCCTTGTCGGTCCTCCCGGTGTGGGAAAGACATCGCTCGGCAAGTCGGTGGCCCGCGCGACCGGACGGGAGTTCATTCGCATTTCGCTGGGCGGGATCCGCGACGAGGCGGAGATCCGTGGCCATCGCCGTACCTATATCGGCTCGATGCCAGGCAAGATCATTCAGGCCATGAAGAAAGCGAAAACCACGAATCCGCTGGTTCTGCTTGACGAGATCGACAAAATGGGCCGGGATTTCCGTGGGGATCCGGCATCGGCGATGCTGGAAGTGCTCGATCCCGAGCAGAATTCAGCGTTTGTCGATCATTACCTTGAGCTGGAATACGACCTCAGCGATGTCCTGTTCCTCACAACGGCGAACAGCTACGACATGCCAGAGCCGCTGCTCGACCGGATGGAAATCATACCGCTTGCCGGTTATACCGAGGACGAAAAGACGGAGATCGCGCGCCAGCACCTGATTCCGAAGCAGATCAAGAACCATGCTTTGAGAACAGGAGAATTCAGTCTGACGGATGGGGGCCTGCGGAAGATCATCCGGACTTATACGCGGGAGGCGGGCGTTCGGAATCTCGAGCGCGAAATTGCCAAGCTGGCGCGGAAAGCCGTCACCCGGATTGTCAAGAAAGAAACCAAGTCGGTTGAGATCACGCCGGAACGCCTTGAGGAATTCCTCGGCGTCAAGAAGTACCGCTATGGGCTTGCCGAAACGGATCACCAGATTGGGGTCGCGACTGGACTTGCCTGGACTTCTGCGGGCGGTGACCTTCTTTCCATCGAGGCGCTCCGCCTTCCCGGCAAGGGACGGATGAAGACCACCGGCAAGCTCGGTGACGTGATGAAGGAGTCGATTGAGGCGGCATCTTCCTATGTTCGGGCGATTTCGCCTTCGATAGGCATAAAGCCGCCGAAATTTGACCGGACAGACATTCATGTTCATGTGCCGGAAGGCGCCACGCCGAAGGACGGGCCTTCGGCTGGAATCGCAATGGTGACTGCGATCGTGTCCGTTCTGACTCAAATTCCCGTTCACAAGGACATCGCAATGACCGGCGAGGTGACGCTGCGAGGTCATGTGCTTCCGATCGGAGGGCTGAAAGAAAAGCTTCTTGCTGCGCTTCGCGGGGGGATTGGTACGGTTTTGATTCCTAAAGAGAACGGGAAGGATCTGACCGAGATTCCGGATAACGTGAAGGAAGGACTCAACATCATCCAGGTTGAGACCGTTCGGCAGGTTCTTGATGCAGCGCTGGTGCGCCAGCCCGAGGCTGTCGAGTGGGACGAGGAGGCCGAGGAGGAAGCCGCCGCGGCCCGTGCCACGGTTAAGGTGGATGATGGCATGACCAGCGCCACGACACACTGAATCCAAAAGTGGAATGCGGGGTCGATTGGCGGGAATCGACGGTTCCCTTATGTCACGATGCGGCTGAGACATGCCGCATCGTTCCGTATTCGCTGCCGGTCGGGATTGCGGAGATTACGGGAGGCGAAAGGATGCTGGTTAGTTTATTGGATCGGCCGCATCAGTACTGGGCTGTCTTTCAGCGGCGAATTACTTGGTGACCTGACAAATTGGAGGCTCAGGCACTGATCGGGATTGAGATGGCTCTGGTGCCTGGCTTTGCCCCTTGTGCGGGGCATTGATTGGCGGTAATGCGCATGGCGCGGGTGATTAGCTCAGTGGTAGAGCGCTTCGTTCACATCGAAGATGTCGGCGGTTCAAATCCGTCATCACCCACCACCGATTCATATCTTGAGAGTCGGCAATGATTCCGGTCACGGAATTGCAATGGCTACGTTTGCTTTCCGGATTGGAAAGTCTGATGCTTTGGGCGAATGGCATTGGCGTAGTCTGTGTCGACAGAATGGCCAGAACTATCTCATCGCTACGCTCTGCCCAATGGGAGGGCTGGTGGTGTTCCAGGCTTTATGCATCGATGCTTTTTCGGGCATGGTCTGGTGCGGGCTGCGGAAGTCCAACTGGTGCCTTGACGATATGTTTTTGGCTGCCGGACGTTCCAGTAGGCAGTTCGGCAAGCTAAGCAACGGAAACACCGGCAACCTCATGACGCTTGTCGGCTCGCAGTGTTGCGGGTGATCGGCATTCTCCGCAGCAAGGTGCCTTCCGGTGCATTTCCATGAGGCCGACAAGGTTTCAGTGCCGAATTCGGAGGTCGGGGGAGGAAATTCTCGGCCCTTTCATCCGCGCTGGTCTCCGTTGCCACTTCAGAAGGAATCCGGAATCACGCTTTGGATTGGGCGTAGAGTGACCAAGTGTTTGGTCTTGGGACCAATAGTCCGATTCTGTCGTCAACTGACTGAGCCTGGATTGTCTCTCATATCATCGAGAAATGACCGCATCCATTCCTCACGAACATCTTCAGCTATCTCTTCGACTTCCTTCGGCACCCTGGATTCCAGTCCCAACTCCAACTCAATTGCCGTTGTCAGAGGGAGCAAAAGGTTGGCTGATGACGAAGCTTGGATAAGGTCTCGCATCTGCAGTGGTCCCAGACTAAATGCGAGTTCCGACAGTGCACGAATAGCTTTCTTCGGCAGAGAATCGAGCTTCGGAAGGTTTTCCAGCACAACTTGGATGTATTTTTCACCCGTGGCATTATTGCCTTGATTTAGGTTTGCCTGCGCACGAATCAAATGGCCTCGACATAGTTTCTCGGAGAATTCTGCGCACTCTCCACCCATAAGTGCTTCGTCTACCAGGTCAATTGCCGCCCTTGACCGACCGAGCGTTAGTTCGATCTCTGCCGTTTCAAGCAACGCAAGTGCATTTGCGCTGCGAAGTTTCGGTGCAATGCTTGAGCTGAAGCGCCGGTTCACATCGTTGAACATGGCAAGCGCCTCCTCAGTGCGGCCCGACTCAGCAAGTGTTCCGCCTGAGCAGAGCAGGGCGCGAGCAACGTGTTCATGAAGCGCAGGATCTACGCTCGCGCCGAAGCGTTGGACAATCTCATTCCATACCTCAAGCGCCTCCTCCTGCCGGTTCAGGTCGCGTAGCGCAACCCCCTTATTGAAAAGGGCCATCGAAACAGTTCCTGGAAATTCCACCGTGCCGCCTGCACCAAAACGCCTGATCGCTTCGTCCCACATTTTCATCGCCTCTTCCGGTTTGCCCAACCCAACGAGTGCGCTGCCTGAGCCGACCAAGGCTCCCGCAACGGGTTCAAGGAGCGCAGGGGTTTCGCTTGCGCCAAAGCGCCCGATCACCTCGCCCCACCTTTTCAGCGCTTCATGGAAGAATTCCAACCCAGCGAGTGCGCTGCCTGAGCGGAGCAGGGCTTTTGCGACGGGTTCAAGAAGCGCAGAGGCGTCGTTCTTGCCGAAGCGTTGGACAACCTCTCCCCACACTTTCAGCGCCTCTTTGGGCCGACCTAGCCCCGCAAACGCGCTGCCCGAGTCGAGCAGGGCATATGCGACGGACTCATGAAGCGCAGGATCTTCGCTCGCACTGAAGCGCCCGGTCACCTCGTTCCACATTTCCAGTGCCTCTTCGCGCCGACCCAGTGCAAAGAGTGCCCTGCCCGAGTTGAGTAAGGCATTCGCAACGAGTTCAAGAAGCGCAGGATCTTCGCTCGCGCCGAAGCGTTGGACAACCTCCTGCCATGCGGCGAGCGCCTCTTCCGGTCTATTCAGTTTGCATAGTGTCAAACCTCTGTTGAAAAGGGCCGCCGAAACAGTTTCAGGGAATTCCGTCGTATCGCCCGCGCCGAAGCGCCTTGTCACCTCGCTCCACATTTCCAGCGCCTCTTCGGGCCGGCCGAGTCTTGCCAACGCACCGCCTGAATTGACTAGCGCATCGGCGACTCGCTCAAGAAGCGCAGGATCTTCGCTCGCGCCGAAGCGTTGGACAATTTCGTGCCAAGCGTCGAGCGCCTCCTCCAGTCTATTCATTTGGTGCCGCAGCGCTCCGCTGTTGGAAAGGGCCATTGAAACAGCTTCGGGAAATTCCGACGTATGGTCCGCGCCGAAGCGCCTTGTCACCTCGCTCCACATTTCCAGCGCTTCTTCGAACCGGCCGATCTCTGCTAACAGACTGCCAGACTTGACTAGGGCATCGGCGACTTGCTCAAGAAGTTCAGGATCTTCACTCGCGCCGAAGCGTTGGACAAGTTCATGCCATGCGGCGAGCGCCTTTTCCGGTCTATTCAGTTTGCATAGTGTCAACCCACTGTTGAAAAGGGCCATTGAAACAGCTTCGGGAAACTCCGCTGTTTCGCCTGCGCTGAAGCGCTTGGTCACTTCGCTCCACATTTCCAGCGCCTCTTCGGGCCGGCTGAGCTCTGCTAACGCGCTGCCCGAGTTGACTAGCGCACCGGCGACTCGCTCAAGAAGCGCGGGCGCTTTGCTTGCACCAAAGCGTTGGGCAATTTCGTGCCACGCGACGAGTGCCTCTTCCTGCCTATTCATTTGGCGCAGCAGCACCCCGCTGGTGAATAGAGCCGCTGAAACGGTTTCGGGAAATTTCGCCGTTTCGCCTGCGTCGAAGCCTTTGATCGCCTCGTTCCACTTTGCCAGCGCCTCTTCGGGCCGGCCCAACTCAGCGAGTGCTTTCCCCGCCATAAAAAGCGCCGCCGCAATACACTCGGGCTGCACAGACGTTTCGCTAACGCCGAAGCGTTGGGTAATCTCTTCCCAGGCGGCAAGCGCTTCCGAAAGTTTCCCTTCACTTGCAAGAGCCTCCGCCGCATCTAAGAATGATGTTGCGTCACTTGGGGCAGCGGGTTCGTCCCGGTATCCGGCTAGCGGACCTAAGAAAATCTCAGGTGCAAGCGAAAGCAGTTCTTCACGGTGTGCCTCCAACGACGGGAGTGAGACAAGATGTTCGAATGCGGCACGGAAGACCGATTGTGTCTGAGTATCCATGTCTTCTACATTGTTGGCAATGCTAACTCCAATGTCCCTCAGTTCAAAAGGCGAGTAGAATACTTCCATGAAGTGAACCAACGCCTCAATCAGTGGCCCGGGCCCGCGGGATCGGCGCATTAGGTAATAGATGTTATAAAGTCGCTCTGCCAAATAGTAGAGTTTGCGTCGGGGACTTCCACCAGTTACGTCCACGATTCCCCGTCCGGTCAAGCGCACAAGCTGCGCGCTGCATTTGCTGGTATCGAGCCTGGTACGCTCAGCGATCTCTCGGGCAGTCGCAGGCTTCCATAGATCTGCAAGGGCGAGGTAAACCCTTCTCTCCTGCGGAGGGAGTGCATCGAGATGACTTTTAAAATACTCCGTGTGGTCGTCCACCAGATCGAGGAGGTCGTTCAGAAGCTCTCCAAACGATAGCTTTGCTCCGAAACGGGCTACAATCGTGAGAATTCGGGGGCTGCCGCCGGTAAGAGTCCGCAATGCCCGGATCGTCTCGGGAGCCCGATGCTGGCCGGACACCGTCTGCCACAGCTTCGCGCATTCATCCACGTTTAGGGGGTGCAACTGAAGTGTCCGGAACAGGTCATAGAGCGCACGATCTTGGTTGTCGATTTCGTCAAATCGACTTGTCGCGCTCGCCAACAGGATTATACGGTGCTCATTTTGAAGCGTGTGCCTCAACCGCCATCCTTGCTCCTTATCCGGCATTTCATCAAACATCATGTTCAGGTTTTCGACAATTAGCACGAGACGTTTCGCCTCGCGGTCCGAATAGTCTTGGAGGACGCCCAAACAGCGGTCGCCGAGAGCCTTGTTGTCCGGGATTTTCCTGAGTTCATTGTATGAACGACGCAGGTCTGGCCCACTCGTTCCAGAAGGTGCTTGGTCTGCCAGGCGGGCCAGGCATTCAAGCCAGAACTCGCCAGCTGAAGCGACTTCGTAGCTCTCTTCCGCGAAGATCACTGGGAACAAGCGTGACGAGAGATCAGCGTCTCGGCGTATCTGTGCCGCGACCCTCAGCAAGAGGCTTGTCTTGCCGCTGCCACGTGGGCCGATCACAATTTGATGAATGTTTGCCTTTCCCCGGCACTCGCGCAGTTCTTCGACAATCGAATTATATTCGACCGTCCGGACGCAGAAAGAATCGATTAGCTCATCATCCGATAAAAAACCCGGATTGTATTTTCTGGCGGGAACAGGCATCAGATGGGCCTCCGGTCTCGCCGCTGCCGCTCGAAAACGGGCTCGAAGTTCCGGCCATACCTGTTTTTCCACCAGTCTTCGAGCAATCCCGAAACGAATCTGTAACCGCCGCCGAACCGTTCAAGGTAGCCGTCGTGCTCCAGCACATGAAGCACATTTACGACAGATGGAACGCTGGTGCCATTGTCTTCATCTTGATCCAGGAAGTGTGCAAGATAGAGGCCAACGGTGTCTTCATCAAGAATGCCGCATGTTGCGGTGGTCGTCAGTATATCCAGAGCAATCACGTTGCCCGCCCTACCAAGGACTATCTCCAGTCGGTTCTCATAGTGTTTCAGATCCGATTGGCCCCGAACGCTCAGCATCCCGTACCGGTAAGCCGCATCGACATCCTTCAACGACGCGTTGGTCCTGCAGGAATTTTCTAAATGGTGATGCAGCTTGTCGAAAAACATCTGTACGTGATGGGGAATACAGCACCGAAGGCGGCGACACATTTCCCGGCGGACTTCAACGGAAAGATCGATTCCATACGATCTGGCGAGTTCTTCGAGACAGGAAACAGACGTTTTTTCGCTCCAGGGATTCAAGTCATACCCCGAAAAAATGTTGGCGTGCGCACTTAGCCCGGCTTGCTCCAGGATCGGCTCAAGTCCGACGCTGCCGGACAGAATCATTGAAATCCGACCTTTGTTGAGTTGACCGGTCTTGCGGAGCCAGCTTAGCAATTCGTCAACCATCCGTTTTCCTTCAGGTGTGACGTGTTCGTCGCCGTCTTTGAGCATCCGGTTGACAAGGACCGGCAACTCATCGATGGCAAGCACAGCCTGACAGTCGCCCGCGGTCAGAATTTCGAATACTTCATCGCCCTTTTGCTTCCAGTTGCCGTCGTTGATTCCTGCACGAAAAGTCACCTTCAGGTTGGCAATGGACATTTCTTCGACGCGCTCGCCGGCCGCCTCGATAATGTTGGCGAACACCGTCTGAACTGTCTGCAGGACACCTTGCGGCTTCCATGCCTGAGCGGCGATTTCCGCCACCATGTCAGCCGGGTTATTGGCAGCCTCGAGATCAACGAAGACCGTCTCGAATTCGCCTGTCTCTGCCAACTGCCGCAACAGCTCCCGGACGAGACTTGTCTTTCCCATGCGCCGCTGCGCAGTGAGCAATGTGTGCGTTCCGTCAGCTACCCGCTCCTTAAGCGCATTGAGTTCAACTTTCCGGTTGAAGAACCTGTCTCCTTCAACCCAGTTTCCGCCGCCTTTTCTCAACATCTGATTCTCTTCCCAACAAATTTGTTGCCAACAGTATCGTTGGCAAAATCGTTGGTCAAGGTTTTTTCATTCGATGCTGTAAAGGTGGAGTTCGGCAATGAATGCCATCTGCCTGTCTTCCGAAGCCCGGAAGAATTCCATTGAATCAACTAATCGATGACTCGACTGAACATGGCCGCACTGTGAATGCATGTGCGTCGTAACTGCTGCCCGATGCACCTTATCGTTGGATGGAATTCCCTAACTGCCTATTGGCGATGTTTGAATTTACCGCATCGACCCTTAACATATTGGCCGGAAGCGTTGAGTAGCGCATTTCCGAATTTCGGCATTGGCAAAAGGATCTTCCGGTGCTTCGTAGATCAGCCCACGGATCGCAGGAAACGAATTCAGCCTAATGGCCAATCGGACGCATAGCGGTTCCTGAGCGCGCGGCTACACCAGACATCGCCAGCGGTCCCTTCGTTGGCTTTCCGGGTGGTGGAATACTGAGAACTGACGCCATCGATCCGCCTGACAGATAACTGAACAGCACACATGGCCCGGGAAGAGCTTCAT
>JAJEAY010000157.1 GCA_022824145.1 Rhodobacter sp.
CTAGACAAGTTTCAAGTCTTCTACCGCTATTTCGGTGCCCTTTGTCCGGCCATCTGTTTCTTCACAGTTACCATGACGGTGCGCCAAATCAGTTTCCGCTACCAGGATTCTGGGAATGGCCGACTTGTTCCGATCAGGCGATCTGCCGCTTGACCAATTCCCTGAATACCCCATCGACCTCCACGAGTTCGTTGAACGAACCCGTTTGCACTACCCTGCCGGCCTGCAGGACATAGATGCGGTCCGCACGTTCCAGTGTGGACAGCCGGTGGGCGATGACCAGCCGCGTGGATGTAATCGCGGCAAGGTTTTGCATCACGTTGGCCTGGTTTTCGTTGTCAAGCCAGTTGGTCGCCTCATCGAAGAGCATGACTCGCGGGCTTCCGATCACCGAGCGGGAGATCATGACCCGCTGTCGCTCGCCGCCCGACAGGACGGAGCCGCTGGTACCGACCATGGTCATCAAGCCCATGGGCATGCCTCTGACTTCGTCTTCCAGTTCTGCGGACCGAATCGCCTTCCATACCTCCTTGACCTCCAAGCCTTCATGGTGACCGACCAGATTGTCCCAAAGATCATCAGGATGGAGTGCGACCGATTGCGGGACGGCGCCGATCATCCGGCGCACCTGCTTCACGTTGAGGTGCCTCAAGTCACGCCCGTCGTAATACACAGCACCTGCAATTGGCTGATCAATTCCGAGCGCAAGACGGAACAGCGTGCTTTTTCCTGAACCTGACGCGCCGACAATCGCAACGAATTCGCCTGGGCGTGCATGAATTGAGACATCATCGAGAATCAACGGGCCGCCCTCATCGTAGCGGAAGGAAACGCGATCGAACAGAATATCGCCACCCAGGAACTCCACAGGCTCCCCTTCTGCCTCGCCTTTGGGAACCGCTGCAAGCAGCGGACGCATCTGTTCGAAAGCGGGCAGCGCGGCGGCGATGGCACCGAACGACTCGCCGAGCCGGGCAATCGCCGACTGGAAGGTCATGAATACGAGAAAGACGATGAGAAACCCATTTATTCCAAGGCTTTGATCGCCTGTTGCCGCCGCAAACAGAAGAACACCACCGGCTAGAAAAGGAAGTGCGGCGCTAAACGCATGCGTATGTCCCTCAAGATTGTTCAGCTTGAGTTCCGCCTGCTTCTGCTCACGGTAATCCTGCGCCCAGATCGCGAACGCTGATCCTTCCGCCGCATCCACACGCAGGCTGGCGATGCCGCCCACAATCTGGAACAGCCGCCCCGCGACGTGTCGCGACGCTCGAATCATTTGCCTGTAGGGCGAAATCTGGCAAAGCCCTAGGATCAGGATGCAAAGCAGCGATGCCAGACCGAAAACAAGGGCGATCATCCCGAGCGTGGCATCGTAGAAGAAAATCAGGCCCAGGACCGGAAGCAGGAAGATGAACGACAGCAGGCTGTCGGCGGCAGCCCACTGAATGCCGTTGCGCAGGTTCTGGAATGTCATTCCAGAAGTCGCCAGGTCACCAGCCGACCGGCGGTGCAGAACCGTCGGCGGAAGGCGCATAAGTCGGTCCCAGAAGGCGGCCTCGAGGCGCGTCGCCGAGCGTCCTTCAAGCCGCATCATCGCCTTACTTTGAAGCAGATGCAGCATAGCGCCAAGAAGGCCAAACACAGCAAGCGCTACAGCGAGGGCATGGAGGGCTCCCGCGTTCCCACCTGCCTCAGCCTGGGTTGCGACAAATCCAAGCCCAAGCGCCGGCAGCAGCTTGATCAGCCCTCCGGGAAGTCCGGCAAACACCAGCCGCGCGATATCCGCACTTGATCCCTGCAGGGCGATAGACACCAGGTCCGCAGGCTTAACGTTCTCCGGTGGCAACGGACGATAGAACATCCATGCTTCGTCCATCAAGGCATTGGCACGGTCTGCAGTGATCCGGACACTGCGTTGTCTGTCCGGTTCGATCTGCCGGTAATTGCCGAACAAGCCCGGCAGCAGAACTACAGGCCCGCCGTCCTCGGCGCGGAATGCCAGCAGCGCATTGCTGTCGCCGCGCCACCACCTGTCCTCCCGTCGCAGTCGCACGCGGCGCGCGTGCACTCCCGACGCATCAAGGATGTCGACGAGTCCGATGGGAGAATCTGACGGACCGTAACGCTTCGGAACCTTGAAATCGATTCCCTCGCGACGACCGATGACCTGAAGCGCATCCGCGAGCGCCGTTTCCTCGACACCGAAGTCCTGATCGACAGGCAAGTCATAAACGTTGAAGAGGCGCTGCCGAGCTGCGACTTCGGCGGCACGCCGGCTCCTGGTCATCGCCTGTTCGAGATTCGCGTCGTCCGCCACCGCCAGTCTGCGGTTGAAACGCTCCAGAACGAAGGCGACTTTGTGGAATCTAGCAAGATCCGGCAGCAGCGTGCCTTGACGCGCCAATTCCGCTGTTGATTTCCCCGCCAAAGCTGCCGAGTCAAACATGGTGAGCCAGCTTGTCCGAGTCAGTGGAGTGAGCGCTCCGTCCGTTCCGGCCGCTTCGTCAAAGTCCGCCGTGTCAACTATATCCATGTAAAGGCCGACTCCACACGGCGGTGCGGATACCCACACCACACCACGCCGAACCGACAGCGTCCCCGTAGCAAGAGTCTGGCTCTGTCCGGGCGTGGCAATGGCAGTCGGTCTCGGAATACGTCCTGCAAAACGCGAAAGCGTGTCTGTTATGGCTATTAGCCAGGCATCGATCTGGTCTGCCAGTTCCGACGGGCGAACCTCTGCCAGCGAAGATGCCGGCAAGCGGCGCAGAAGGGTTCCCGGCGACCCTTTTGCAACCAGGCTAAGTTTGGTGTCCGTGCCGTCCCGCTGTTCATCCGGCGCAACACCGGGAAGCAACCAGCCCGACTCGCGGCACAGAACATTCTGGGGTGCGGCGGTCTCCACCCCGTCCTTCGCTTCGACCAGGAACAGATTGACCGTTCCATTTTCAATGAACCAGACACTGTCCGGGTCGTCGAGTTTCACCGGATGGTTGCTGGCGCAGGGCACGGACTCGCCCGACCGAGCAGCAAGCTCGGAAATCGTTACGTATGTCCGTCGGGTATCCTGCATCATCCAGACTCTGCGAGTCTGCAGTAGGTGCCATCCCGGTCCGCGATCAGCTGGTCATGAGTGCCTCGCTGCACTTCTGCGCCTCTTTCCAGAACAACAATTTCGTCACAGTCACGCACTGTGCTCAGCCGGTGCGCCACGATCAGGCATGTGATGCCGCGCCGACGCAGGGCCTCATCGACAAATTCCTCGGTGGCGGCATCAAGCGCGCTGGTTGCTTCGTCCAGAACAAGTATCGTAGGGTTGCCTACAAGCGCACGGGCGATTTCTAGCCGCTGGCGCTGGCCACCACTGAAATTTGTCCCTGCCTCTTCGACGAGGGTCGCGTATCCCTGCGGCCGGAGCAGGATCTCGTCATGGATACTGGCATCTCGGGCCGCGGCGAAAATGGCTTCATCCGGAACGGCTGGGTTCCACAAGGTGATGTTGTCGCGCACTGATGCGGAAAAGAGCACGACATCCTGATCCACCATTGATATGGACTGCCGAAGCACTTCCTCGGGAATATCTTCCCTGGGATGGCCGTCGAACAGGATTTCGCCCGACCAAGGTTGATAGAGTCCCGCTACCAGGCGCGTCAGAGTTGACTTGCCGGATCCGCTGGGTCCGACCACAGCGACACGCTGCCCAGGACTGATCGTCAGGCTGAAGTCCTTGATCAGGGGCGGCCGACCCCTGCTGAAGCCAAATGAAACGTTTCGCAGTTCCAGCCGACCCGCTAGCTGGAGACGACCCTTGAACGTTGGAATCATTTCGGAGTCCCGGTTTCGGCGGGCGAAGGTCGGGGCTTCCGGGGTTCTGTAGACATCTTCCATTCTCTGCAGATCGGTTTCGAGTTCATGACGTTTTTCCGAAAACTCAAAATAGCGCCCGAAGGGCGTCAGAAACATCTCTGCCAGGATGTAGAAGGCAGCCAGCGTTCCCAGAGTCAGTTGTCCCGCCAGAACCAGGCTCCCGCCAATGCCCAGAACCGCTGCGCTGCGAAACCCCGCAATCAGAACCGGAAGCGCTGAGTTTACAGCGCTCAGTTCGGCATGATGCTGACGTGCATGGAGTTCGCGCGCCTGCTGTCCGGTCCAGCGCGAAAAATACCTGTCATCCGATCCGGTAATGCGCAGGCTGTCTGCGTTGCTCAGCATCTGCATGCCGTAGCCGATCAGCAGTCCCTGTTCCCGCCTCATCGACTGGATCCGGACAGCCTGGATGCGATTGAGGGCATGAGCGAGGATTCCGTGCAAAACGGCCAACAGCACGACAGCCAGCGCAAGGCGGTAATCAAGTGCGGCCATAGCCGCAAGCAGCACGACGCTCATCGCCATTTCGACAGTGCGCACCAGAAAATAATCCGTCAGGTTCCTAGCAATCCTGTCGATGGATGAGACTCGGTCGGTCAAATCGCCTGCCAGCCTGTGCTCAAAGAACTCAACAGGCAGCCGGAGCAGCCGGGACAGTCCCCGGTTGTAGCCCGCTATCGAAATCCGGACAGCGAGCCGCTTTAGAAACCTGTGCTTCAGAAAAGTCAGGATGTACACCAATACGCCGCTGCCAAGCATTGCAGCCACGATACCGCGCCACGGCCCGTGATTTTCCAGCACGTCGTCCACAAAGACACCAAGCGAGACGGGAATGACGAGCAACAGCAGAGTCAGAATGAATCCGCATGCCACGACTCCGGCGAGTACGCTCCATGTGCCGGAAAGAACTGCGCCCAACAGCCTGAACAGGCTTGGCCACTCACCTCCGGGTCTGAAGTCGGGGCCGCATTTGAACTGAAGCGCTATATTGCTGTAGCCCTTGGAAAATTCTTCGACGGACAGTCTGCGCCGCCCGGTCGATGGGTCATTTAGATGAAAGCTGTCGCTGTCATACCCTTCCAGGATGACGAAGTGGCTGAACTGCCAGAACACGATCACAGGCAGTTGCAGCATCTTGAGCTGGTCCACGCGCAGGCTCAACCCTTTGCCCTCAAGCCCATAGTGCCTGGAAGCGCGTACGATGCTCGCGGCACTGCTGCCGTCTCGGCTCACTTCGCATTTTTCGCGTAGTTCGGTAAGCGGCACCCATTTGCCGAAGTAAGCCAGAATGCTTCCTAGGCAGGCGGCACCGCACTCCGACGCATGCATCTGCAACAGAATAGGAGTCCGCGCCTGCTGATTCGCGGGAGCGGCCTTTCCCTTAACTCCACTGGAGGCACCCAACGGCATCTGCTGCTTAGCCCATACGCAAGAGCGCGATCGGCGCCTGCCTGCCAAGTTCAATGACAATCTCGCATTCGGTGCCTGCGTGCGCCTCGATTTCCAGATTCTCGTCGAGCACGATTCTGATGTGGTGCACAGAAATCGGCGCTGTCAGATCAAACTCAGCCAACTGCTCGGACAGGGGCACCGAGGAGATCTCCTCAATCTTGCCTCCAAGCGCCACTATTTCGCCATTCGCGTCAGGCAATCTCACAAACACATGCAACCCAGCCCCAATCTGAGAATCGGCATCCCTTTCCATCCAGGCAAGCGCATGTAGTGAACGGCCTGTCGCCTGCGGGTCTTCGCCTGGCTTAACAATGACGGCGTCCACACTGAGGTTATCGGCCACATTGCCAAAGAAAAACCATGCCACCAGAAGTGCGGACAGGAGACCGATTGCAGCGGCGAGCACACGCTCGCGTGGCGTAGAAACGGTCAGCAGCCGGTCAAGCTGTTCACGTTCTACCTTTGCTGCGGCTACTGAGTCCTGAAATGAGCCGAATGGGTTGTTGAACACGATTGTGCGCAGCCTCCTGCTTGAAATCAGGCGCGGGCAAAGTCACCCGCTTCCAGTCCATGTACGACGTCGCGGCCCGTCCGGTTTCAGGGCGTGGCCGGAGCTAAAGAAAACATACCAGCGGCAGGAATTTTCGACCCCTGTCACTGAAATCCCTGCCAGAAACGACTGCCGTCCTTTCCATCGCAGCGTAATTCGGCAGTTCGGACGGCGCAAGTGGCAGTCTGATACAGG
>JAJEAY010000159.1 GCA_022824145.1 Rhodobacter sp.
TATCCGTCGTCGGCTCATAAACTGATCGGAGACGACGCCCGCGGAGTGACAGTGCTCACTTGCCACGGATTGGCAATGCGGCTCGCCGGAGCGAGCTTTACAGGCCGGGCGGAGCAGCCCGATGACGGAATGTTCAAAGAAGTGCTGCACCGTGCGACAGCGCTGCTAAAGGGCGAAGGCCTCCCGCCGGAAGAGGCAGATGAGCGTCGCGAACGGCTTCTGGCAGGCTTTCGCTGGATTCTTGTGGACGAATACCAGGACATCGGGCCTGAGCAATACGAACTGATTTCAGCTCTGGGAGGACGTACGCTGGGGGAGGACGCAGGCAAGCTCACTCTGTTTGCCGTCGGTGACGACGATCAGAACATCTATGCGTTCAATGGCGCTTCCGTGGAGTTCATCCGGCGTTTTACGGACGATTACGGCCCCAGACCGGAGTTTCTTACCGAAAACTACCGGTCAACGGCGCATATCGTGGCTGCTTCCAATGCAGTGATCGAGCCTGCGCGTGACCGAATGAAGGTCGACCATCCGATCCGGATAAACCGTGCGCGCGACAAGGAACCGCCAGGCGGAAAATGGGAAGTGCTCGATCCGGTTTCGCGTGGGCGGGTGCAGATCCTTTCTCCGGGTAAGGATCCTCTACATCAGGCGCGGGCCGTGATGGCCGAACTGGAGCGGTTGCGCGGTCTGGATGATGCGAACTGGAACTGGGCTAAATGTGCCGTAATTGCGCGCGAGTGGGAATATCTCGTGCCTGTCCGGGCGTATTGCGAGGCCAGCGGGATTCGGGCGCAAATGGCGAACGAAGACATTCCGGGCTTTTGGCGCCTTAGGCAGACAAGGGAATTCGTCGATTGGCTACGCGGATCCGAGTCCGGAATTGTTGACGATGCAGCCCTGCGCGGTTGGCTAGCCGAAAGACCTCAAGACCTGTGGCGTGACCTGCTGTGCCAAGCCGTGGATGAGCATGCATTGGAGTCCGGTGGCGGTGAGACCCCGGCCGGCCATTTTGTCGAATGGCTGGCGGAGTGGGGCAGGGACATTCGCCGTCGTCAGCAGGGCCTGTTGCTGCTTTCCGCCCATCGCGCCAAAGGGCTTGAGTTCGATCATGTGGCCTTGCTGGATGGTGGATGGGATCGAGTAGGGAAGGACGAGGATCCAGACGCGGCCCGCCGACTCTACTATGTCGCGATGACACGTGCGCGGAAGACGCTGACACTTGCCCGCTTGGATGGCTCGGGGGGATTCCAGAACGGGATCGCGAACCATCCTTTCACTGTGCTGCGCGAAAGCACCGAACTCGCCCCCGGTTCCGAGGCAATCGAATGTCGCCATGTCAGGGCTGCCCTCAAGGAGGTCGATATCGGCTTTGCAGGACGCCGCCATGCCAATGATTCCATCCACAATGCGATTGGTCGGCTTTCGGCCGGCGACCGGCTTGATGTACGCGTCAGGAATGACGGGCGATGGATGCTTTTTGATTCGTCGGGGCGTATCGTCGGGCGTCTTGCCGAAGCGTTTGAACCGCCGCGAGGGCAGCGTTTCCGGTCAGCGGAAGTGTTTGCCGTGATCGGCAGAAGGCGCGACGAAATGAAGCCGGAGTTTCAACGAGCGATAAAGTGCGAGTCTTGGGAAGTCGTTGTTCCTGAACTGGTCTTCCAGCCGGATCATGGAGCGGAACGGCGGGATTCGTAGTCGCCGCGCATCGTTCGCCGGTGCTCCCAAGTTCTGTCGGCGCCGAAAGCTGCATTCAGAATCCGCAGTCCTGTCTCGCTTGCTTGCCGTTGGTGGATTCCGGGTAATCGAATCCAAACAATCGAACAGGATTTTATATCCGGAGAAACGGCTGGGCGAGTCGGGCCAGCCATCCACGAAACTTCAGCGGGGCGTCAGTTACAGCAAGGCAGATGCAGTTCTCCTCAGGACCGGCGACGGGTTGATGGATCGTCGCTTCATCGGTGAATTCGACATCCCCGCGGCGGTACCAGCTGCCCCGGTCGTAGAAGGATCCCGACAGAACCAGCGTCAGTTCCGTGCCTTTATGGCCATGTTCAGGAACCCGTTCCCCGGCGGGAATGTTGAGAAGACGCGCCTTTGAAGGGCCACGCAGCTTTATCGGGAAGTGCCGTATTCCGCCTCCAAGGCTCCGCCACGCGATATCGCCAAGATCGCCGCCGACATATTCACGAAGCGGTTGCGGGAAGACGAAGTCGGTCCCGCGGCCTCGGAGGGGGATGGCCGCGGGACCTGGATCGCGCGGCCGCTCGGCGGCCGCAGCGATAGCGGTGTGTGTGACAGCATCGACCGGAAGGGACGGCAATTCTGAGTCGACCAGTACGCCGCCGATACATTCGGCGATTTCAAGGTCGGTCCGGCAGGTCGGGCAAAGTGCCATATGTACAGAGATCAGCAGAGCGCTTGCTTCGTCGAGGATCCCTGCGCCATAGGCAACGATGAGGTCAGTATCCGGATGATGCGTGATTGTCATTGAATATCCCCAACCCGGGAGTCCAGGGCAGTGCGAAGATGGCCGAAGGCAAGCCGGATACGTGATTTCACGGTACCGAGCGGCAGATCCAGCCGAGCTGCCACAGCGCTGTATGACTCTCCCTCAAAGTAAGCGAGCCTCAGAACCTCGCGCTGTTCTTCGCTCAGTCCGGCCAGCGCGTCCCGTACGATTTCCGAGCGCTCGCGGATCATCGAAACCTGCTCGCCGCAGGGTTCGGGATCCGGCGTGAAGGCTGGATCCGCAGGGTCAAACTCCGGTCGACGCTCCTTCCGGAGAACGTCTATCCGCCGGTTGCGGGCGATGGTGAAAATCCATGTGGCAGCGGTGGCGCGCCGGCAGTCATAGAGCCGCGCCTTCTTCCAGATGGCAGCAAACGTATCCTGAAGAATGTCTTCGGCGCGGTCGCCACGCTCGCCGGAAAGGAGGAGCCACGCCTTGATTCTGGGTGCAAAGTGCCGGAACAATGAGGAAAAAGCGGCTGTGTCCTGTGTTTCGGCTACCGACACGAGGCAGGAGGACATGTCGTCAAGCTTTCCCGGTTCATTGTCAGCCCCCGCGCCGGATTCATTGGTTTGGACGCGTTCGGGCACATTGCGGGGCAGGCGTGTTACGTTACTGGATTGTGCCATGTATCCTATACGCTAGAGAATTGCTTCCGGATCACCGGAAACATCTGTTTCCGGGTGAACCGCCGCCGCCTCCATCACGTATGCTCTTAAAGCCGGGCAGGGAACAGCATGACACAGAATCGTAGCGGTTACAGCCAGCATCGCCGCCGGATCGCGGTTGTCGGAGGCGGAATTTCGGGTCTTGGCGCTGCTTGGCTGCTGTCGCGCCGTCACGATGTCGTGTTGTTCGAGGCCGGACGAACGCTTGGAGGCCATGCAAGAACGGTCACCGCAGAGGTTGAAGGGCACCGGATACCGGTAGATACTGGATTCATCGTCTTCAACCAGGTTAACTATCCCAATCTATGCGGCCTGTTCACGAGTCTGGACGTGCCTGTTCAGGCCAGCGACATGTCGTTTGCCGTCATCGTGGATGACGGAGCGATCGAGTACGGCTGTCGAGGCCTTCGGGCCGCTTTCGCCCAACCAAGGAACGGAATCCGACCGGCGTTCTGGCGCATGCTTCGTGACATCATGGTGTTCAACCAAAGGGCGCTTGCTGTGGCGAACAGTGATCGTGAGCTCAGCGTCGACGGGCTGGTGCGCCGACTTGGACTGGGATCCTGGTTCCTGCAGTATTACCTGCTGGCGATGAGCGGTGCGATCTGGTCGACTCCCCGGAGCAGCATGCGTGACTTTCCAGCTGGAGTTCTCGTCCGGTTCTTCGAAAATCATGGTCTGCTGTCGCTGAACGGGCAGCATCAATGGTGGACCGTTGAGGGAGGGTCGCAGGTCTATGTCCGGCGCATGGTGGCAGCGATGGCTGCGGAGACCCGCCTTGAGACACCGGTCAGCGCAGTTGTCCGGCGGCAGGACGGAATCGATGTCTGCACAGCCCGCTCCGGGCCGGAACGTTTCGATGAGGTTGTCATGGCCTGCCACGCCGATACGGCGCTGGCGCTTCTGAAGCATCCGGATCCGGCCGAACGGCGGGTGCTGCGTCAGATCCGTTTTCGGAGCAACCGGGCAGTCCTGCACCGCGACCCGACCCGGATGCCGCGGCGTAGAGCCTGCTGGTCAAGCTGGGTATACCGTGCGCGCTCGGACATGCGGGAGCCAGCGGCATCGGTTACCTACTGGATGAACAGGCTACAGGGAATCCCCGACTCCACGCCGCTCTTCGTTACGCTCAATCCGGAAAGTGCTGTCCCGGAAGAGACCGTCCTCGATGAATGTACATTCCGCCATCCGCAGTTCGATTTCTCGGCGGTCAACGCCCAGTCCGCCCTTCATTCAATCCAGGGGCGGGGAGGTGTCTGGTTCTGTGGCGCCTGGACCCGTAACGGGTTTCATGAAGACGGCCTGGCAAGTTCCGTGGCCGTCGCTGAGCGTTTTGGAGTGACTCCTCCATGGACTTGCTGAGCGCATCCCTGGTCACGGCCCGGGTCCGGCACGCCCGCCGGGCACCCAAGCGGAACCGCTTCGCCTATGGCGTCGACTATCTGCTTCTCGACGAAGCCCATCTCGCGGGACGATGCCGACCGTCGATCCTGTCCTGCGGAAGCGGCAATCTTGTGTCCCTGCATGCGGACGATTATGGAGTTGCTGGCCTGAAGGACGCCGACGGCGTTCGTGAATTTGCCCGCGGATCCGGGATACTCGGCGTGGAACGTGTTCTTCTGCTCGTCCATCCCCGCTATTGGGGGTACACGTTCAACCCTGTCAGTTTCTGGTTCCTGACCGGTCACTCCGGCAACCTGCGTTGCGTGCTTGCTGAGGTCCACAATACATACGGTGACCGCCACGCCTACCTCTGTTCGGGTGCGGATGGTGTCGACCTCGCGCCGGACATGTGGATTGAGACTCCGAAACGGCTTCATGTTTCGCCCTTCTTCGATGTTCGGGGAACCTACCGATTCAGATTTTCGTTTAATGAGACGAGAATCGCCGTCACAATCGTCTATGATGACGGTGCCGGCGGCGGACTCTTTACATCGCTCTCTGGACACCGTCGGCCGCTTACCACCATCTCCTTGGCGCGGGCGTTGCTTGTTCGGCCGTTCGGAGCCTTGCGGGTGACCTGGCTGATCCACTGGCAGGCGCTCCGCCTGTTCCGCAAAGGTCACGTCTATCGACCGCGTCCGGAACCGCCGGACGGGAGCGTTACATGACCTGGATCTTTGCCGCTGCGTTATGGTTTGCTGCGGGTTCAGCCATGGCGAAACCGGAGGAGCTTGAGGGCAGGGTGTCCGCAACTCTACCGGCGGGCTGTGCCGACTATCGGCTGCTCTTTCTGGACCTCTACAGGGCAGAACTCTGGACGGATGCTGAGGCTGTTCCCGGCCGTCAATTCGGGTTGTCGTTAACCTACCGAAGAGGATTCAGCCAGCAGGAACTGGTTGAAAGCTCGATTGGAGAGATGGCCCGAATGTCTGATCGTTCCGTCGAGAGCTTCGCAGCCGTCCGGCGGAGCCTTGCAGCGGCCTTTCGGAACGTTTCCGCTGGCGACCGCATCACTGCATGGAAGGAGGGGCCGAACCGTGCCGTTGTCTTTGTGAACGGACGGCGGACGGGCAAGCTGGACCACGATGTCGGGCTGTTTTTCGACATCTGGATCGGTCCAGAAACCCGGAATCCCGCCGGGCGGGCGAAGCTGCTGAATGGTCGCTGCAATGACTGAGGGAACGGCCGTCACGCCAGCGCCGCGCGATCTCGTTCGGCCAAGCCTGCTGGCGGGTGCGCTCGCTTTCGCCGGACTGCCGCTCTACATCCACGCACCGCGCTACTATGCGGACACCATGGAAGTCGCGCTGCCGGTGCTCGGTGTGGTCCTGCTGGCGGCGCGTGGTGTTGACTGCCTTCAGGACCCGCTGATCGGGCGTCTCGCCGACAGGTTGCCGCACCGCCGTGGAACATGGGCTCCTGTAGCCGCCTTCCTTCTCGTGACTGGATTTGCGCTGATCTTTGCCCCGCCCGGCGGCGCCGACCCGATTGTCCGGCTGGGTATTGGCCTGGTCGCTGCCTTTACGGGTTTCAGTGCGCTGCAGATCGCGCTCTACGACCACGGACTCGCCCAGGCTGAGGCAGCATGCGGCGGTTACACCCGCGTCGCGCTCTGGCGCGAGGTCGGCGGCATTTCGGGAGTGCTGCTTGCCGCGATTGTACCGGCTGCGCTCGCGCCAGTCCTTGGTCCCGCGCTTTCCTATATGGGTTATGCGGCGCTTTTCGCGGTCCTGGCCGCAGCATCGGTTCTGGCCATGGCGGGGCGCTGGATGGTTTCGCGCAAGGGGTTGGGAAGCACTGGATTCGCTGCTGCTGCTCATGTTCCCGGAATCCGCCCTTTGCTCGCGGTCGGATTCGTCAATGCCCTGTCAACGGCGGTTACTGCGACGCTCTTCCTGTTCTTCGTAACCGATGTCCTGCAGGCCGGATCGCAAGCCGGGATGATGCTGCTGGTGTTCTTTGCGTCCGCAGCCTTCGCCGCGCCGCTCTGGGCACAGGTCGCGAAACTCTGCGGGCGCAAGCCGACGCTGATGGCCGGTATGGCCCTTTCCATCCCGGCATTTGTGGGCGCCTATGCGCTGGGACCAGGCGACGTGATGGTATTCTATGCGATCGCTGCTGCATCCGGGATGGCGCTCGGGGCGGACATGACCCTGCTTCCCGCAATGCTCGCGGCCCGGATCCGTGGCGGCGGCGGGCGCATATTTTCGCTTTGGACGTTTCTGCAGAAATCGGCGCTGGCGATTGCGGCCGGTGTGACGCTGCCTCTCCTTGCGATGGCGGGGTTCGATCCGGCCAGTGTCACGGATCAGGGCCGGGTGGCGCTGGCGACGGCATATGCGCTTGTTCCATGCGGCCTCAAGCTAGCCGCCCTCGCAGCGTGCGCGGCGCTGGTGAACGAAGGAGACGCAGCATGAACGATCGCTACCTGAATTGGCTCAACGGTCGCCGGGCCCGGGCCGTAAAACGCTATTCCGCAGAGCGGCCGCTTCTTGACCTTCGGTCCTTTCTTGATGGAAAGGTTCAGGCCTCGGGGGCAATGTTCGGACCCCGAGGCCGTGCCGGGTTCCGTTTCCAGGTGGGGATGTCGGGGGTCTGGAACGGTTCGGTGGGCACCCTTTCCGAGCGGTTCACTTACGCGGATGGCGCAGAGACTTCACGGGTCTGGAGAATCACCTTTGCCGATGACTTCCATTTTCGGGTCACAGCTGAGGATGTGGTCGGTGAGGCGGCGGGCTGTCAGGCCGGCAATGCGGCAGTGATGCGTTACCGCCTTCGAGTTCCCCGCGGGCGCCGCGAGCTCGTGCTGTCCATGGAAGACTGGTTTTTCCTGATGCCCGACAACGTTCTCCTTAATCGGACCCGCATGTCCAAATTCGGGCTGAAGGTCGGAGAACTGATCTCGGCATTTCGCCGATGCGGGAATCCAGCAGGTGATCAAGAATGAGCGGACTGTCGGGAAAGCGGTTCTGGCTGATCGGCGCGAGCCAAGGCATCGGCAGGGCGCTTGCGGTTCGCCTCGCGCATGAGGGAGTCGCGCTGGTTGTCTCTGCCAGGGATTCGCAGGCACTCCAGGCACTCGTTGCAGAGCTTCCGACGGTCGGGCTTCCGGTTGAAGGGCATGCTTGCCTGCCAATTGACGTTACTGGTTCGGACAGCCCGTTCGGAGCCTTCGAATCGGCAGGGGAAGTTGACGGAATTATCTATTGTGCAGGCGCCTATGAGCCGATGTCGGCACTTCAGCCTGACATCGGAACCGTTGAAAACATGGTCGCGGTCAACCTGACTGGCGTCCTGCGGGTTCTTGCTGCTGTCGTTCCGGTTTTCAGTGCCCGCGGCGCTGGCCACATTGTCCTGGTCGGGTCGCTCTCCGGCTATGTCGGCCTTCCCAATGCCTGGGGCTACGGGGCGACCAAGGCTGCCTTGATCAATCTTGCCGAAAGCCTGCGCTGCGACCTCTCGGGAACTGCGGTTCGCGTTCAGATCTGCAACCCCGGTTTTGTCGCCACCCGGTTGACCGCAAAGAACCGTTTCGCGATGCCGCTCCTGATGTCCCCGGAAGAGGCGGCCCGACGAATCGTCTCCGGTATGGCTGGAAACCGATTCGAGATTGCCTTTCCATGGATTATGAGAACCGCGCTGGCAACTCTTGCGGCATTGCCGCGTCGGATTTATTTTGCCTTGGTCGCACGCTCGGGCCGGCTTCGACTCCGGAAACCGGAATGACCCTGATGCGCTCATCCGTGGCCGAAAGGGAAAGGCCGGCTGGAGGTGAATCCGAACGCGCGCGCCGTCTTCCGTTCTGGCTCGCCCGCTTTCTGAACGCCGTCAGAAGTATAGAGACTGGCAGGATCGACATCACGCTTCCTGATGGCCGCCTGTTCCATGGTGAAGGGGCGAATCCGGGTCCTCACGGTGTGCTGACCGTTACGAACTGGGCTTTCTTCTCGCGCCTCGTACGCGACGGCGAAACAGGGTTCGGCGAGATGTATGTGGATGGATGGTGGACGACGCCGGACCTGCAGCAGCTCTTGGACGTCATCATGCTGAACGACGACGCTGTCGAGCAGCGTTTTCCGGGTGCGGCCCTGATCCGGGCCGTTGAACGCCTGCGCCATCTTTTTCGGGCCAACTCCCTGCGGGGTGCCCGGCGGAACATCGCCCGCCACTACGATCTCGGCAACGAATTCTACCGGGCCTGGCTCGATACGACCATGACCTACTCCTCCGGGCTGTTCCTCAATGGTCGGGAGAACCTGGAAGATGCCCAGCGGAATAAATACGCGGCGATCGCCAAATGCGCGGACCTTGGACCCGGTGACCGTTTGCTCGAAGTCGGGTGTGGCTGGGGCGGCTTTGCCGAGTTCGCGGCGCGGTTCCATGACACAACAACTACCGCCATCACGATTTCCCGTGCGCAGCGGGACTATGCCCGCCGAAGGCTCTTTGAAGCCGGTTTGGCGGAACGGGTCTCGGTCCTGCTCTGCGACTATCGCGATATTGAGGGTCAATTTGACAGGATCGTTTCCATCGAGATGCTTGAAGCGGTCGGCGAGCGTTACTGGCCTGCATATTTCGGAGCTCTTCGCGACCGGCTTCGCTCCGGCGGCAGGATCGCGCTTCAGACCATAACGGTATCGGACAGGTACTTTCCGGACTACCGCCGCAATACCGATTTCATACGAAAACACATCTTCCCGGGCGGAATGCTGCCGAGTCCTGCGGCGCTCCGGCGGGAAACGGACAGGGCTGGATTGGCTATCGAAACGAAAGACTCGCTTGCGGACAGTTATTCGCAGACTCTTCGATGCTGGCGTGAGCGCTTCAACGCCGCGTGGGATGACATTGCGCCGATGGGTTTCGACTCAAGATTCCACCGCATGTGGAACTACTATCTGGCGTCCTGCGCGTCCTGCTTCGCCGGTCGGTCGACCGATGTGTTTCAGATCGGCTTGCGCCACGCCGACGCCTGTGGAGTTCAGAATCCACTTGCGCTGGAGGCAATGCATTCCAGTGACCGGCAGGAATTCCGCGTCGAAGCGGAAAAGATGGCCCGACCCGCGTGCCTTCAGACCGATGTTCTCTGAATTCGGCCTGCCTGCCAAGTTGTCAGGCCTATAAGTCTATGATGGCGCATCTGGTTCCGCGCATTTTCGCCGCTGACCCGCCCTCTCCTGTACATCACGCGCCTGGGCTTCTCGAAGGCCGCCCGATGGCCGTACCGCCAAAAGCGGCGCCAGCAACTGCCGCGGGCCGGCGGCTTTCGGAAGACCTCGCGAAGGCGCGCGAAACGGCCGACTCGCCGTGAACTCTCGAAACGCGGAAGCAGCCGTGCCTGCGTTGCACCACCGGGTCTTAACCGAAGCGGTTGCTTATGGCGGAGGTGTCGGCAGGTGCCAGATCGTCTTCAAACTGTCGGAGAATTCCGTATCCACCTATAAGCCCCATTTGTTTCATGCCACTCCACAACTCGGCTTCGAGCTTGTACGGATCTGGTGCCAGCGCTTTATTCGTGCCGACAGACACCGATGCCGGACACGACACTTTCGGCACGCCAGAGCTGTACGGCATGTCGGTGGAGCAACAAGTCGTCATCCGCTGCTTGAAGATGCCAATTGCGCTTTGTGGACTCACCATTTTATGTTGACCAATGCCTTTCGATACCGATCCTGTCAAAGGCTCGATCGGAGGAAATCACCGGCAGGGTTTCCAGCAGGGCAACCGCTGCAATCATGCGGTCAAATGGATCGCGGTGGCGCCAGTCAAGCATCGACGCGGTCAGGCACGCAGTTGCCGTCAGCGGGATCAGATCGAAGCCATCGGAGCCTGCTCGCTGCTCCAGGCGCCTGACGTAAGCGGCCATCTCAGGCCACTTGCCCGCTCTGACCTTCTGGCCGATCTCGTAGAACGAGATCACCGAAACTGCCAGGCAGTCGGCTTCGCGCATTCGGGTATAGGCTCTTTTCGGTAACCGGGGGTCGTCCGTCAGTGCCATCGAGAAGGCGTTCGTGTCGAGAAGGTAAGATGTCATTCCCCTTCCCAATCCCGCAGTTCGTCTTCGTCCAGGGGCTCAAGGAATTCGCCGGGCGGAGGCGAGACGACGTCTTTTAGGCTGCCGAGCTTCACCTGTTTGGCGCGCGCCGGAACCAGTTCTGCGGCGGGGATGCCATGACGTGTAATGATCACTCGTTCCCCGCGGCTGACCTTTTCCAACAGCTTGGATAGATTTGTCTTTGCTTCATGAACTGATGCCTGCATCTCGATCCCCAGTTAGACTAAGTCTTAGCTAAGTCCAAAGGCGTGGAAATGTCAATCGCCCATGCGACGACCGTCGCTTGGGGAAAGGTGGACCGCGATGCCGCGTACGCCCAACGGACAAGTGCTGAACGAAGCCCTTCGCGGCGGTTGCCGGCGGATTGTGGAAGATCTTCGGCTCAAGCTGCCTGCTGGACGTTATTCAGGGGGTTGGGCCCAAGACAGCATCAAGCGAATTCAGGACGCTGCAGGATCTCTGCCGTCGCCGCCGCCCTTTGATCCTGGCTCCGGAATCCGCTCATACTCGCTAACCGTCAACAGGCTGCTTCAATTGAAGTATTTCCTGCACCTGCCCAGCCCGAGTGCTTGTTGTCCCGACAGTGGTTCAGGCGGTCTGTCGGTCTTCCTGCATTCCTTCGACAAGCAGGAAGATCGCTGGAAGCACGAACAGGGTAAACGCGGTTGAGGCAATGAGGCCGCCCAGCATGCTTACGGCAAACGGCACGATGAACAGCAACTCGTCACTTCGTTCGTAGAGCAGCGGCGAAAGGCCGAGAACCGTGGTAAGCGAAGTGAGGAAAACCGCGCGAAATCGGTCGCGGGCCGCGCCGGATATTGCTGCGATGGCGGGCAGCATTTCGTTTTCACGACGGAGCATGCTGTATCGGTGCAGAAGAACCAGCCCGTCATTTACGATGACTCCGGAAGCACCGATGATTCCGAAAGTCGATACAGCGGTAAGGTGCCATCCAAGTATCCAATGACCAAACACCGCTCCCGCTGCGGCAATCGGAATTCCGACAACGATCACGGCCGGCTTCCAGTAGCTGCGAAGGAACGACGCAATCAGGCCGTAAATCGCGAGCAGCACGATCGGGACGACGACGGCCAATACCCGCAGCATTTCCTGTTCATCCCGAGCGCCGGCATCGTGGGATATTATGAGGCCGGGAAACTTGGCAACCAGCCCGGGAAGCGCTTCCTCGGCGATCCTGCGTCTTGCTTGGACCGGTGTGGTGGTGGTCGGGTCCGCCTCGGCATTGACAAGGGCAGCCGGCCGCCCGTCAATGCGTATCAGCTTGGCGGGTTCGCGCTTTTCGGTCAGAATCGCAGCGGACGATAGCGGAATTTCTTTCCCGCCCGGAATGTTGATCCACTCATTGGCCAATTCCCGCACGCTCCGTCTCCGTTCCGGCGGGTATCGGACCACGACCTTTATTTCGTCGCGGCCGCGCTGGATTCTCTGGACTTCCAGGCCGTGAAAACTCGCCCGCAACTGCTTGCTGATCATTGCCGAGGTCAGACCGGCAGCTTCTGCAACAGGAGTCAGTTCTATGTCGAAGTGGCGTTTGCCGGGCGACAGGCTGTCCGACAGCGCGTAAAGGCCCGGGATCTGTTCCATGAAGGATTTCAGTTCCATCGCCGCTTCGTCCAGGGTCTCCTGATCATCGTGAACCAAGGCATATGCGACCGAGGGTTTGCCCCGGACCCGATCCTTGTGGATGGAGGTTTCCTCCAGTTCCGGCGTGGGCCCGACATTCTGCCGCCAGACGTGCTCGATTTCCTCTGGCGAGACCTGCCTGGTCGGCCGATCATGCAGCCTGAGGGCGACCGTGGCCACGTTATCCAGTATCGTGCGGTCCTGACCCGTTCTTGACGCGGGACTGTCGCTGAGTTCGCCAACCCTTACGCTGATCGATTCAATGGAGGTGCCCGGCAGCTGCTCGTTGATCAGTTGCGCTGCTGCGGCGAAACGTTGCGCCACGCCTGCGCTTGCATCGAACGGGGCGCCGACCGGCAGGCGAAGATCTGCATGTATGGTTTTGCTTACGCTGGCGGACCTATCGAAAACGACAACGTTGACGGCCTCGATTCGAACCAGGGCGAGGGCGGCCACAACAAATGCCGCGGCAAGTGCGAAGGTCAGCAATACGTGGCGCACCGACCATGACACCGCTCGCACGACAACGACATCCCGAACCTCGTCAATCCGCTCGCAAACCCAATCCTTGACGTTTCGCAACGGAGACAGGCTCCAGGTCCGGTCGTGTGACAGGTGGGCAGGCAGGATGCAGAATGCCTCGATCAGTGAAATGGCAAGCACAAGCAGTGCAACATGGAAGAACACCTGAATGATCTGGTAGTTTTCGACCGTTACAAAGAGAAACGGCACAAATGCCAAAACCGTCGTTATCACGCCTACTGTTACTGGCGCCGCTACGGCGCGTGCGCCCGAAACAGCCGCGTCAAATCCGCTCTTGCCGCTTTCCCGTTCTTTTGCAATGCTCTCACCGACGACAAGCGCGTCGTCGACAACGATGCCGATCAGGACGAAAAGGGCCAGCATGGTTCCCACGTTCAATGTCAGGTTGGCCAAACCGAAGAACATGAGTGAAGCGACAAAAGACAACGGTATTCCGACCGATATCCAAATCGCAGTTCGCAGGTCAAAGACCAGGACAAGGCAGGCAAATACCAGGACGATGCCGATGATCGCATTCTGAAGGATGTCCGCGAACCTGTCTGAAAGCGGGTCTGCTGCATCTTTCCAGACGGCCACCTCCACCGCAGGGGGCGGATTGTATTGCTCCAGCCAGTCCTTGACCACGTCTGCGGTTCTGGTGAAGGACTGCCCTTCCGCAACCTCGATCCGGAGAAAGACGGTCGGAACGCCGTCAACCTCCGACAGGATATCGCTGTCCACGAAACCATCTCGAACCGTTGCCACATCGCCAAGCTTGAGCTTCGTGCCGTCTTTCCGAGTGATCAGAGGAATGTCCTCGAATTCCTGCCCGTACTGTTTCTTGCTCTGAACGTTGAGCACGACATCGCCTGCATCCGTGTGCAACTCTCCGATCGACAGGTTAAGGGACTCCCGCCGCACTGCTTTGGTCAACTCGGCAATGGTGAGGCTGTGACGACGCAGTCCCTCTTCATCGATCTCTATCGCAATTTCACGGTCCCGGGTGCCGCGAAAGCGGATCTGGGACACCGAAGGCAGCGCCAGCAGTTCATTGAAGATGTCCTCGGCAGCAAGCCGAAGAGCGTCTTCCGAGAGAACTTCCGATGACACCGCAATGGTCACGACCTCGTAGTTGAGTCTCTTGACCTCAATCTGCGGCAGCTCCGCGTTTACAGGTGGAAAGTTCTCGATGCTGTCAACCGCGTTGTTGACGTCGTCAAAGACCGCGTCGATGTCTGCAAACGTATCGAGTTCAACCTCGATTCTGCCCACCCCTTCCTTTGCTTCGCTGACCACGCGCGCCACACCCTCAAGCCCGACGATGCTCTCTTCGACACGGCGGTTGACATCCTCCTCCATTTCGCGGGGCGCAGCGTACGGAGACTCGACCTTCACAACGATCTTGCGCAGATCAACTGCGGGGAGAGGCCTGACGGCGAGCTGCAAACTGGCAATGATGCCGCCGACGACAAGAAATATCATCAGCAGGTTGGCGGCGGTCGGATTCCCTGCGAAATAAGTGATTGGCCCTTTCTTCAAGTTATCCCCCTAATGCTGTGGTCGCTCCAGGAAACTCTTCGAGCTCGCGGACCGCGGTATCCTATTGTCCGGACAATGCAGGCTCGGGAGAGACTCTCAGGCCCTCGCTGGCGCCGGCGAGGACGCTGACCACCACTCCTTCGCCGGGCTGGAACGCCTCGACGACCCATCCATCGCCCGAACGCCCGACCGTTGCCGGTCTCAGGGCTCGCAGGGCGCCGTCCTGGACGATCCAGATGCTCTCATGTTCCCTCGCTGCCGCCTCGGGAAGCACGAAGACGTTGTCGCGCGACGGCCCTAAGATCGTGATCTCCGCAAAGCTCCCGGGAACCGGTAACTCGGTCTGCGGAATGTCTTCGGGAAACTTGAGAAACACATGGGCAAGGCGGCTCTCAAGCGCCACCACCGACGAAATCCGTGCCAGCCCGGCGTCGTATGTCCCGTTGTCTGTCCTTACCTGTGCAGGTCGCCCGATCGCGGACTCAAGTGAATCAAGGTCCTCAACCTTGATCGGCACCCGCACCTGAATGGCTTCGGGCCGGTACACGACACCGAGAACAGACAGCTTTCCGACAGCATCTGGCGGGCCAACCAGATCGCCAACTTCCAGTTCCGAGGACATCACGCGGACGTCAAAGGGGAGGCTGATTTCGGTACGCTCCAGCTGGAGGTTTGCCAGAGCAAGATTGGCCATGGCCTGTCCGAGCCCGGCTTCCGCCTCGGCAATTGCCGGTTCGGCATCTGGACCGGCAACTCGTCGCGCCAGTTGCACTTGCGCTTCGGCCTTCGCGACCGCCATCTCCGCAGACCGGACCTCGAGCTCGTACTCCCGGGGGTCGATCCGGACAAACACCTCGTTCGCCGGAATGCTGCCTCCGTTGACGAAATCCGCTGACACCCAGACAGCCCGGCCTTCGACCTCGGAGACTACCGTCACCTTCCTGTCGAGGGTCACCGTTCCGGTAAGATCAAGCTCCAGTACATGTTCCGTCGCCGACGGGACAATCACCTGAACCGCCGGAGCCGCGTCCGCAGGGGCGGATACAGTGACAAGATCGGTCCGCTGCGGGGCGCGGGCCAAATACAGGGCGACGGCGATGACGAGGATGATCAGGATAGCTTGAGCGTAGCCGCGCCAGTGCTTTTCGCCAGACGGATTACCCGGGTTCGTGGATTGCTGTGACATGACTTCACCTGTTCGTGATAGCTTAATCCCCGGCCTAAATCTCAACAACCGTCACGGTCGTGTGGTTTCAGGAGAGACCGGTGTGTCCGCATATCCTTGGCGCCAGAAACGCCTCATTGCCGCATAAAGCGCTGCTTCGACATCGATCCGGTGGTTGCGCGGTCTGTTCACGTCGTGCTGTCACAAGGCTTGTTGCGCTCAAACGCCGCCCTAGTCTGGAGCGGTGAACCAGCTGGATCACGGTAGAATGTTCCTTCAATGTCGGGCTTTGACGGCATGGAGTCAAGAGAATTGTGGAGTCCGTGTCACTAACATGCGATGTGGCCGGTCGATGTAATACCAAACCAAATAGGAAATCACGGATAGAAGCGCGTCCGCACGTCACAGCGCTGCCCACTCTCTTGCGGTGATCTGCATGATCTCTCCTGTCTTGCGGGCGAACCCGTTCCATACCTCTTCGACGGTCTCCCTGACATGCTCGGCGCTCTGGAACACCCGGTTGGCGAAGTGGCGATGCTTCAGGACCGGGAACAGCGTCTCGACGGGGTTCAGTTCCGGACTGTAGGGCGGCAGCCGGAGCAGGGAGACGTTGGCGGGGGTCTCCAGGTCCTTGGACCGGTGCCAGCCCGCTCCGTCGAGGACGACAGGAGAATGCCTGCCTGCGGGAACCTGCTCTTCGG
>JAJEAY010000265.1 GCA_022824145.1 Rhodobacter sp.
TGCACAGCTTCCGCACGCTTCTCGACAGCCTGTCCGCCATTGTCCGCTCCACGCACGCCATCCCGTGCCCGGACGGCGGCAAGGCGGAGACCATGATCGAGGTGACGACCCGGCCCGACGCAAGACAGGAGAGGGCGCTGACGCTGCTGAAGGACATCGCGAAAATGTAGCGAAACGCAGAGATGTAGGCAGACACGGACAGCCCGTTCAGGCGCATCCCCTTGACGGAAAACGAATATCCTGAAAACACCCCAAGAACTTCAGGTTAAGGACTGAGCCCTGGAAGTCGCGTGTAGTGCGACCTACCTGCCGCTGGCCTTCATGCTCTCGAATCTCCGGGTCCGCTCCACATGCGCCCCGGCTCGGAGTGCCGTCCGGACTGCGTCGAGGAGATCCGTCGGTGGAGTGAACCATGCTGTTCTCGTAGAGTCGTGAAAGGGAGTAGGTGATAGGCAGGCACTGGATGTGTGCAGCGAGGGTTGTCGCCTGACATTTGCCGCCCTTGGCAGGTGGCAAGAATCATGCGACCAGCGGCATCGGTGCTTCCTTGTCATCCTTGGATTGGCGGCCAAGACGTCGATGGGTTTCCAGCCATTCATGCTTCGACATAGGTAGAGCCGTTCAGTATTGTGGCGGATCATGTAGGTATTGGGGTCGGTCCGCATGAAATCGGTTCATTCGTAGAACAATTGATGCCGATAGTGACAGAAACTTCGACATTGGTACGAGCGTCAGCGAGCATGTCCGCACCTAATTTGTTGTTACTGGCACCCAGAGGCCACCCTGGAAAATACCGCTTGCGTCATTTTGCGTCACCTCCATCAGGGTCTCGGCAAAGTCGACCGCCTCCATTTTGTCAATGTCCTCTGTTGCTCGAGGTGGAACGATGCAGTTTGGGCATCCGTTCCGGCAAGTGCATGCCAATGCGATGTCTACACCCACCCTTAGGACCGAACGCCAGCGTTCCAAGATCTTTTTCGCGATTCCAATCCCTCCAGGATAGCTTTCCACGATATAGGCTTTCTGTTCTTTCGGGATTGCATGAGGAAATATGTCGTGCGCATCGAGTGGCACAGAAAAAAGTGCTCCGACACGGAGCAGCTGTTGGAAAGCATTCATACCAGCTGCGGACACATCACGCGGCCGTTGTTCCTGCACCCAAAACGCATGCGCGTTGCTGAACTGCGCAGAATTACTCTGCGGAGTCCACTGATCAAGAATCTCTCCTGTTCGTTCATTGACCTCCTGCACGGAGTTTACGGATTCGGTGATCAGCACCTTTCCATAAAACGCATTTACTTCAGTAATGTCGCCAACCCATCGCCATCCAGAGAAAATATCTTGCTCCGTCAACATCGTAAATGTTGATGGGCGAGTCCGCAGCCAAGAATCGGCTGTCTCAAGTACGATTTCGCCGCCGCTGCTGCCAGTCAACGCCACCTCCGTCACCCGGTAACTCCGTCCTCCATGCATGTAGATCGCTCGCAAATAGGCCTCGCGAAATTGCTGCTGCGCCGACAGCGTTCCGATTTCCTTGTTCCCTTCTTTGAGGACGAACATGCCTGCGCCGCTACCTCGAATGTTTAGGCGATGGTGTGGCCGCCACCTTCCCGATTTGACCGGCGTTGCGCCCGATTCAATCTTCTTTCGCAACTGATGCTCCATCGCCGGGCCTAGGAGACCCGCATCTTCAGTGGCATCGGGTGTTTCGAAAAAAAGGGGACCGAGGTGTTTTTCGACTAGATCTTCGTTCTGCGGGTTGACGACAAGATCGTCCAAGGGCTTGTTGAGGCAGGTGTCCAAGTTGGCAGCGTAGAATCGATCAACCGGATTGTTGCGGGCGAAATAGAGTACGAAGGCGTCAGCATCCCAGCTGCGTCCGGCGCGGCCGATTCGCTGCCAAGCAGACATTATGCTGTCTGGAAAGCCAGCCAAGATAACCCCGTCAAGACCGCCAATGTCAATCCCCATCTCAAGCGCATTGGTCGTGAACACCAATCGCACGTCGCCTCGTTTTAGTCCCTCCTGCACCGCGTGCCGCTCTTCAACCGCCAGACCGGATCGGAACACCCTCACCGCTGCGGGATTCATCAGGGGATCGCCTGTTGCTCGACGCTTCTCGATTTCCCGTATCGCAATGGGATAACATGCTTCGGCAAACTTCCGCGTTGGACAGAAGGCAAGTACAGACTTGCCTTCTGACACGCATGCCAGACCCGCCATCACAGTTCGGATCTGCAGGATGTCCCAGTACTGGTAGTCAGGAATGTCAGGTTGGACGAACAGAAACTCACGCCGAGGTCGCATTTGACCGTTCGCATTGACTTCCACGAAGTCCAGCCCTGTCAGACTCTCAGCGTGCTCCCTGGCATTGGCGCACGTTGCCGAACTTAGAAAGAACTGCGGTCGAATGCCGTGGGAAGCGAGGTGATACGAGAAGCGCCTGAGGATCATGGCGACATTTGAGCCAAAATACCCGCGGTACTCGTGCACTTCATCCACAATCACCCACTTCAAGCCCCTATAGAACTTAGCCCACTGATCAGAATGGCCGAGGAAGCTGTTGTGGAGCATGTCTGGATTTGTGATCAGTATCGGCGGCGGGTTTTTCCGCAGCACCGTTCTATGTTCAGGATCGGTATCGCCGTCGTACCACCAAGAGTCGATTCCGGGTCCTGGCATAGCGTCGGTCAGCCGCGTAAGCTGATCGCGTTGATCCAATGCTAAGGCTTTAGTGGGATAGAGTAGAAGCGCGTGCGCCCCAGGATCGCACAAGGATTCAAGCATTGGGATTTGGAACGCCAACGTCTTTCCGCTCGCTGTGGGTGCCTGGAGAACTACGTTTGATCCTTCGAGGGCGCACTCTATTGCCTCCGATTGGTGTTGGTACAACCGATTGATGCCCTTCGCCTCTAAGGCCACGCGCAGCCGATTTCCAAGGCGCGAAATTACTGAATGTTTCGCGTAGGTCGGTGGAACGGCGTCTAAAGTGCGGTGCTCGACAAGGTCCCCACCTGAATCTCCATCCCTTAGTGCGTCGAACCTGCGAAGCGAGTTCAGAAGGTCGTCCACATTGCTCTCCTCTTAATGCGCCTAGTACCCATCTGAACGACAGCACGTAACGGAACGCAACTGCACATTCGCCCCGAGTCGCTCGGTAACGACCTAAGCCTTCTCAACCAGCGCAATCTATTTGTCCTTGTGAATTTGCGGCTTTGCTGTTGCGGATGGCTCTTCGGCGAGGAGCACTTCAAAGAGTGCTGCGTCCAACCACTTCTTTGTGTAGTGACTATTTAGCGCGATCCTGGGATTGTGGCCTACGCCTTCCAGAAGTTTTTGGAGAGACACGATACGATCCCTGAATCCGAGCCGTGTTCCACAGCGTAAACTGGCTTTGTCCGGGCCGCACAGAATCCACTCGTCTGCCCGCCCGAGTGCGTGAGCCCATAGCGATTCTTCACCTCGGTCCAGTGCGATCCCTTCTATGCGCAACAGTAAATCCGCGCGTTGCCTGTCGTCGACCTGGTGTTCGGTTGCCAGAGAGGCTCGTAACTGGCTGAATGCGATCGACTGCTCCGGTCGACGCAATTGAAAGCCCGTCTGCGTCTCGATTACGCAGTCTTCAACGGTCTCCACGCGATAGCCGCCGGTCAGCGCCCGCCAAGTGTCGGTTCGGTGCGCCTCGATGATCACATTTGTGTCTACGAGCACCGTTCGCCGGTGGATCTTGTCGATCACAGGTCAATCGCGCATTCGACGCCGTGGTCAGCGAACAATTCCTGCAATTCTTCGATGGAGACTCCTATCAACCGAGAGGCGCGGCGAACCGACAAATGACCCAGTTCGATGGCCGTCGCAATCACTTCGACAAATGATCGCGAAAACAGCGGTGGAAGTGCAGAGTTGTTTTCGCCTCCGTTATTCCGCAAGGCAGTGTCGGGGATTGAACGCGCTGTTGATTTTTTCAGCATTCGAAGTGCCACCAAACGCCACCTCAGGGCGGAAGAACTCACATTCAATTCGTTGGCCGCAGCGTTCAATCGAGCAATCAGTTCATTCTTGGTCAGCTCATTGCAATCACCGAACGCCTCGAGCGTGGCTCTCGGCATAAGCAAAGCGGCGGCAAAGCTGTTAGCTAGCTGCTCCGCGCGACCGCCACCAAACTCGTTTGCATTCTCCACGTGGTCGGGTGGCATCGCTTCCCATGTCAGGATGTGAAACAGTTCATGGGCCAAGTCGAAATTGCGGCGTGTTGCCGGTTCTCCTCGTGCGACAAGTACTGTGTCGAACTCGGGCAGACGGCAGGCCGCGCCGGAAATGCCTTGGTAAGCGTCAACCAGGAGGACGAGAATTCCAAGGCGGTCCTCCATCACCTCGGTGAGCCGCTTTGCCGGCACAGGGCCAAGCCCGAATTCGTCAACGAATCGCTCACCAGCATCCATCGCATCTTCGAACTTCGAGTGTTTCGCGAGACCGAGGGTCTGCCGCATCAAGGGACTGGTCCGACCAACCTGGGCAGACAGGTTCCGGTACGCGCCTATCCAACGATTGGCCGCTCGCTCGTACCCCTGGAGTTCACGCATTGCGACGTTCGTCTGCCGCCAGGAAAACAGTGCCTCTCCATCCAGTCGAAAGGGATCCGTGAAGTACTCGAGTGGAGCATTCAGCTTCTCCACGGCAAGCAAGAGTTCAGTAGCCGTAACGCGTCGCATGCCCGTCTCTATCGCGGAAACGGTCTGCCGATCCTTGAAGCCGAACAAGAACGCCATGTCATCCTGAGACAGACCTCGCTCCTTCCTTAGCGCCCGCATCCTCGTTCCTATGACTTGGCTCACGGCAACCTCCTTTGCGAGATTTGTATTGCAGATCAGAATTTGCAAGAAATATATGCAAAGCTGATTCTGAGTGCAAGACCCAAGTGTCCGGACTGTGCCTAGATCCTGAATTCCTCTCCGATCAAGCGTCGTCCAATGGGGGCATTCGACGATTTCTGGTATCCAGTGACGTTCGTGGTCCGTCTGGATCGCAGGGGGAGCCCAAAAAGTCTGCATAGTGCGTTCCTATAGTTTGGGATCGCAATTGGTGGTCGGCGTATCAGTTCCCCAGTTAACTGGAGAAAGCCGCCTCAAGTGCGATCCGGACCATGTCGCCAAACGACCTCTCGCGGCTTTCCGAATCCAGCGCGTCGCCGGTCTGCAGTTGGTCTGAGACGGTTAGGACCGCGAGTGCCCGCACTCCGTGGCGTGCGGCGACCGTATAAAGCTCCGCCGCCTCCATCTCGACGGCCAGTATGCCGTGACGGGTCATCTGCTCGTTGAGGTCAGGACGTTCATCGTAGAATGTGTTTGAAGAGTAGATGCCGCCGACATGCGTGGGCACCCCAGTCCCTTCGGCGGCCAGCACTGCCGCACGGAGAAGCGCCCAGTTGGCACAGGGCGCAAAATTCAGCTCCCGAAACATCCCCTTGGACGGCGTCTCCATCGAGGACGCCGTGATCGCGATTACGATGTCCCGGAGCTTCACGTGCGCCTGCATGCTGCCGCAGGAGCCGATGCGGATCAGCGTCCTGGCACCGTAGTCGCGGATCAGTTCG
>JAJEAY010000132.1 GCA_022824145.1 Rhodobacter sp.
CGGCGTGTTTTATGTCGTTCGGAGACATCGGTTGCTAAGCGGCGTTCTTTGGAAAGGGATCAAACGGACATTTCGAAGGTTTGGAGACCGTCGAACGTCAGTCACTTTCCATTCAGTGTTTGGTTGCCTGAACTGGATCGGCAGACGCTGAAACTGAGTAAACCTGATGGGGCGGGTTCCATGTTCAGCGGCGCATGTCGCAGTTTCGCACCTTAGCGAACACGGGACGGCATCGACGTTTGGCGATGGTTTCAAAGACACCCTTCACCACGGGATTTTCTGAGATCCAGCACTTGGCGGAGGGGCGGGCGAGGAGTTCAGGGACCGCTTGCCCTGAAGTGCTGTCAGGACAGTTTCACCTCGAGAATCTGAAGCGGCACGCGTATTTGGTTCCAGGCGCGGTGTTTCCTTGAAGCACGATTGCCGGGGCATCGCTGTGCGTGCTTCTATTGGAGCGGAAATTCGTAGGCTTCAGGAAACGATCAAGCGTGTTCCAGGGGCGGCCCGTCCGGCAATCCAGATCAGGTGTTCCCTGCAAATTGCTATGCAGCCTTCAGTCGGATGATGGGGTTTGCGCCACTGATGCAGGAAGATTGCCGACCCCTTGCCGGGAACCGCGTCGGGCCAGTTCCAGTCGGTCAGAAGGACGATGTCGTATAACGGGTCGGCGCGGCGAAGCGCTTCGTGCCTGGCCTCGCAGGGCGCTCGGATCAGATGGTTGTAATCCGGCGAATCGGGGTCGTCGCACCATAGATCGCTCAAGCGAATCGGCACTGCCCAGAAATTGGGGCGTACTAGCCTGTCTGGTCGATAGAGGCAGCCAATGATCCGATGCGTTCCTCTCGGAGTCGCGCCGTCGCCTTCGCGTTTTTCGGCCTGGAGTCCGGAGCGGCCAACGGAACAGGGAAAGGTCCGGCCCAGGAATCGAAGACCCTGGCCGGAAAGGACGAGATCACTTTGACAGAAGGTGGGGCTGTGACTCCGTGACAGAGTAGGCCTGGGTCTATGGCGGCGAAGCAGGGAAATTCGCCTGCGAACCGGCATTCTATCCGGATTCTCTTTGAGCTTGGGCATGGAAACACTGTGACCAGGTCATGGCGAACGCTGTCCTGTCGTTGTCGATGGCGAATCACAAGGGCAAAGCCGATGGCGAAATCCGCACCGATCAATGGCGGGCCGGTGTTCACAGAACATGGCCGGACTTCTTCGCTTTTGTGTCGAGATATTTGGCGTTCAACGGGTTGAGTCCGACTTTAAGGGAAACTCGTTCTGTCACGGCAATTCCATGCTCCTGCATCATCGCGACCTTAGCGGGATTGTTGGTCAGCAGCCTGATTTTCGAAAACCCCAGCTGCGCAAGCATCTCGGCGCCGATCCGTAAGTCACGTTCATCGTCCTCGAAGCCAAGACGGTGATTCGCTTCGACCGTGTCGAAACCCTGATCCTGAAGGGAATACGCGCGCATCTTGTTGGTTAGTCCTATCCCTCGGCCTTCCTGGCTGAGATAGAGCAGGACTCCCGATCCCTCCTTGCCCATTCGCCGAAGCGCAGCGCGCAGCTGAGGGCCGCAGTCACACTTAAGCGATCCCATCAGGTCTCCGGTGAAACAGGCGGAATGAAGTCGGACGAGCACGGGTGTATCTCGTTTTGGTCTGCCTATCTCAATGGCGTTGTGCTCCTCGGAGCCTTCCTCCGGGCGAAAGACGTGTAGCCGAGCGGTTTCGGAAACCGCGAGCGGGATAGAGGCATTGATGACCCGGTGAAGCTGCGCGGGGGCATCAAGAACCGACGTGACAAAAGCGGCGTCGATCTCGGTAAGGCGTTGGGAAGTCGCGAAATCCGCATCCGAAACGTTGACCACTACCACTGCCGGGAGCAGTCGCGCCGCCTTGGAAAGCCTTATTCCGGCGCGGGCGAGCGTCGCGTCACCGCCACGCAGCGTTTCGAATGGACCCTTGAACGGCATTGCCAGATCATCGGTAGGATTGGCCACGCCGAACACCCATGAAATGCCGACATTCCCGGCAAGCGGAATGCGCGCCAGATCGCCGTCGTAAACACGGGCCTTGAGGGTCTCGGCTCGGCGGGCGGTAATCGCAAGAACCGGTTCGCCGATTCGATGCAGGCTGGCCAGACGGTCGGCGCTTAGGGTTTCGGCGGCGGCAGTCACCGCGCGCCCTGCTGGACCCGAAAGCACGACAGGAAGACCTATGCGCAGGTCCGTGCGGGCGCGGGCGAAAGACTCGGCTTGGGAAGGGGACAGCGTCATCCCGCCTTGTTGCTCCGACGCGGTCCCGGATTGCAACCGCGAACTGAAATAATTCACAACTGCTGACACGAGGTCGTGAAACCGAGGCAACGCATCTTGCGAAAATCCCGAAAAGTGTTTCAATTGATTCCGAACAGCAAGTGATGAGGCATGCCCATATGTCGAACTTGAAGAAAATCCTGCTTGTCGACGACGACGAAGATCTGCGCGAGGCGCTTGGCGAGCAGTTGTTAATGACCGAGGACTTCGACGTTTTCGAGGCGGTCGACGGCCATGACGCCATGGTCAAGATCAAGGTTGGATTCTATGATCTGGTGATTCTTGACGTTGGGTTGCCGGACACGGATGGACGGGAGCTCTGCCGGGTGATGCGGAAGCAGGGCGTCAAGTGCCCGATCGTGATGCTGACAGGCCAGGAGAGCGACAGCGACACAATCCTGGGCCTTGATGCCGGAGCGAACGATTATGTGACGAAACCGTTCAAGTTCCCGGTGCTTCTTGCTCGAATCCGGGCGCAGCTGCGCCAGCATGAACAGTCGGAAGACGCCATCTTCCAGCTGGGGCCCTATACATTCAAACCTTCGATGAAAGTGCTCCTGACCGAAGACGAAAAGAAAATCCGGCTTACGGAAAAGGAAACCAACATCCTGAAGTTCCTCTATCGGGCATCTGACGGCGTCGTTGCGCGCGATGTCCTGCTGCACGAGGTCTGGGGATACAATGCCGGGGTCACGACTCACACGCTTGAGACCCATATCTATCGGCTGCGTCAGAAGATCGAGCCGGATCCGTCCAACGCCTGTCTTCTCGTGACCGAGTCAGGAGGCTATAAACTTGTTGCCTAGGAGAAATTGCGCCCTAGTTTCTGGAATGGGGCAGGGCTGGCTTTCTGGAACAGGCTAGCCTGAAAC
>JAJEAY010000050.1 GCA_022824145.1 Rhodobacter sp.
GCTGCGGCTGCGGCCGCGCCGATTCCTGCTTTCATGGCTCTTGTCTCCTGCTTGAGGTCTACGTTGTTCAATGGTGTGTAAAACCCCTCCGAGGCCTCCGTACCAGAGACCTTCGAGGATGCAATGTCTCTCACCATTTGACCGGAAATCCGGCGGCTCCTGACGGCGCCTTGCGCATTTCAGCCAGCGACGGCAGCCGCCCGGAGCGAAGCCACGGACCTGCACGTGCACGCTCGAGACGCGCGGGAACAAAAATGGCCTCAGCGCACGACGTCCTCACACAGATCGGCGAAAACCGGGAACTTCCCAGCGTAACGGCATCCATCGCCCGGATCATCCGCAAGGTCGGCGGCACCATGCAGCCGATCCGTCGATCAAGATCAAGGCCATCCTTCCGCCTTTCTCCGGCTTAACGGTCCCGCCGCAGGATTCCGCGACAGGACATGCGCAGACTGGCAAAGACAGCGCCGTACGTGAAATTCAAAATCGCGCGGATTTCGATACCAGATTCGATATGGCCGAAGAGTCCCGGGGGACAGCTGCCCGGAACATGTGCTCCCGCGCGCGTCGAGGCCGCGCCGCGAGGGTTTCGCCGTTAACGTTCGGCGGTCCGGACCGGCTCGGGATGGCGGCGCTCTCCGCCAGGCCGGTCCCGGCAGCCTTCCCTACAAGGGCGGCGCCCGCTTTCAACGGCTATCCCCTGCCGCCTTGACGGATCCGTTTCCATCTCCGGCACTGGCAGTCGGGGCTGCTGGCTGCGGTCAGTTCATCGGAGCGGTCCTCCAGACGCTCCCCAGCGGCGCGCGCTCCCCAGACGGTGGACGCCCTGCCGCCTTTGACCGTCAGGGCCGGTTTTCCGGCGAAAACGGAAATACTCGGCCCGCAGGGCGGATTTTCACGGAATCCTCCGGACCAAGGCCGGTCGCCGGATCCGGCTCGGCAAAAAATTGCGCAGTTAAATCGAATTGGAAAGATCGGCCTGCGCCATACAGAAATCTCACCCAGAAGGAGAAGGGATCACTGCTATTGGGCTCCACAACTTTAGATCTCATCAGCGCAAATTCTGCAGAGCAGTCCGCAGCATTTGCCAACGCTAACAGCAATTGGCGAACTTCGACAAGGGCTGCGCTCTCTGCATCTTCCGGGTCTCTGTAGGTAAGCGCCGAGTGATCGCTCCGATCATGGGCCATACTTTCCCGTCGACCGCATATGCTTTTCCAAAGTAGTTTTTGCTAACCAATGTGGCGCTTTCTGTCCGGCCATGGCCGGCCTGTTCCGACCCGCGTCGGTCACTGTTCGCATGATCACGAGAAGCAACTGCGACGAATTTGAGGAGCACGTCTAGGTTGCCGTGGCGCTCCGCGCAGACTGCTGCTTCGTGCGCCCTCTTCGCTCGTGAGAGTGCTGTTTCAAAGCGCGCGCGAACGGGCAAGTCCGTTGTTTCCGTCCGAAGGGAACGGACTGCCGCACAGATCCGAAGACGCAGTGCCGGTTGTCTTCGGATCGACCCGCCCTGCGGCATGTCTCTCGTCGCTGCCTGAAAGCGATGCCCTGCGGAAGTGGACCCCTCATAAGGAATAGTCCGGAAGGTGGCAGGCAAGGCAATGGGTTTCCACAAGGCTCCGCGCCAATCTTTCAACAGCGACCTCCATCTGGATTAAACAACACTAATACACTGATTATTCGGAAATTAGTTCCGGTGGCGCGTCTTGTGAGGAGCAACCCGCGCAGGCAGTGACTGATGCCGGACGCCGCCCGCAGATGGATGTGCCGGGATGGGAAAGTTGGGGGAAGCGGACATGCATGACCGATTCCGGCACTCGTACGGCTAGTTGGTTTCGCATCGGGTAGGACGGATGACGGAGAACGTGATGGCTCGACCTGTGCGCGGAACGCCGGAAGCAACAGCGGCGAGAAATGAAAGTCAGTGACGCCTGCCCGCGTTCGGTTGGCGGGCAGCGTCTAGAGTCAGCGGTGGACTACGTTGCGAAGCTCAGGAAAGCTATCCCGGAAGCGTTCAGCGGCGGGGAGATCGACTTCGTGACGCTGCGGCGGCTTCTGGGGGCCAGCGGCGAAACCGGCGGCGGGAGTTACGGACTTGTCTGGCACGGCAAGCGCGAGGCGCGCGGGACCGCCCGGACTCCGGCGTTCGGCACGCTTCTTCCGTGTCCGGAGCTCAGCGTCGACTGGGAACGGACGGGCAACCTGCTCGTCGAAGGCGACAACCTCGAAGCTCTCAAGCTGCTGCGGAAGAGCCACTCCGGCAAGGTCAGGCTCATCTACATCGATCCGCCCTACAACACCGGCAGGGATTTCGTCTACAGGGACTGTTTCCGGGACAGCGTCGGCCGGTACCTCCGGATGACCGGACAGGACGCGGAGCGCTCCGGCCGGCTCCACACCGGCTGGCTGAACATGATGTATCCGCGTCTGGAGCTCGCAAGGACGTTCCTCAGCGGGGACGGCGTGATTTTCATCTCGATCGACGATGGGGAGGTCGGCAACCTGCGTCTGGTCTGCGACGAGATATTCGGGGAGGGGAATTTCGTCGCGAACGTCGTCTGGCAGAAGAAATACACCCGCGCCAACGATGCGAGGTGGTTTTCCGACAGCCATGACCATATCTTGGTGTATGCTAGGAGAAAGGAGGCGCTGAAGCTCAGCGGCCAGCCCCGCAGCCCCGCGCAGCTGAAGGCATACTCCAATCCGGACAGCCATCCGAAAGGGCCGTGGAAGGCCACGCCGCTCCACGCGAAGAGCGGCAGGAACACGGAGCCGTTCACGTTCCGGAACGGCGTGGTCTGGGCGCCTCCGAAGGGAACGTACCGGCGCTTCAGCGACGCATCCATGCGGCATATGGACGGGATGGACGAGATCTGGTTCGGCAGGGACGGGAAGCAGGTTCCGCAGAGGAAGACCTTCCTTTCCGAGGCGAGGGAGCGCGTGACGCCGACAACCCTCTGGCTGCATCAGGAAGCGGGCCACAACCACGAGGCCAACAGCGACCTCAAGGCGCTCGGCCTCGGAGGGGTGTTCGACAACCCGAAACCGGTGCGCCTGGTCAGGCGGATGCTGGATCTCGCCACGGACGCGGACGCGGGCCACATCGTGATGGATTTCTTCGCCGGGTCCGGGACGACCGCGCAGGCCGTCATCGACGCGAACGAAGCGGACGGCGGCAACAGGCGCTTCGTATGCATACAGGCTCCGGAGCCGATAGAACCCGCCCGGTACGCGGGCGGGATGGCGTTCTCGAATATTTCCGACTTCGCTGCGGAGCGGATCGCGCGGGCGGGCCGGGCGTCGGCGGCCGCCAGCCTCCGGGACGGCCTTGACCGCGGATTCCGGCGGCTGAAACTGGTGCCGGATACTGCGGCAGAAACAGGTTCGGCATCGATTTCTGGCCCGAGCGGTGCCGCCGAAACGCAAGCGCTGCAGGAACAGCGCCATGATCGTCTCTCAACTGCGACAGGCGCGCTGCGAGGACAGGAGCCAGGTCACGGACGACCCTGATCCCGGACGCCGGCTGAACGCGGCGCGGCAGGACATCGAGTCTTCTGCTGTGCGGTACTGGCAAGGGAGCGTAGGAAAAGGACATTTTCATAGCCGGAGAACTAGCAAAGGAGACTTACGATGAAGACCACGAAACTTGATCCTTCCAAGCACCTCACTACTCCAGAGCCGCAGGCTGAGCTTGTGGCCGAGGCGATCGAGTCCGGCGATCCGAAGTTTATTGCTCACGCGCTTGGCACGGTTGCCCGCTTGCGCGGAGTGACCGAAGTATCCAGAACGTCGGGCGTGTCGCGCGAAGCTCTTCACAGGTCGCTGAACGAAAACGGTGATCCGCGGCTGAGCACCCTGACCAGTGTGCTGTCAGCACTTGGTTTAGGTCTTGAGGTCAAGGTGCTGCACAACCCCGACGGATAGTCCTGCACTGGTCAATGCCTAATGACCGATCCGATCAAACACCATACATGCCCATGGAGCGCGCATGCTGTTCCCGAGCGGTCTTTTTTTGGTCCGCGCGGCTCTCATTGTCCAACCGTGAACAGCTTGCTCCGATCCGCACCTGTCCCTCCACACGTTCACGGCGGGCAACGGCGGGGAATTCATGGACTACGTTCAGGTGTTGGAGGTGCCGGGCGCGAACTGTTGTTTCGCGCACCCTTACCGCTCCGGGGAGCGGAGGCTCAATGAACATACGAACGGGCTCGTCCGTTGATGCATTCCGCCGCGCATGGATGGGTTCAGGCGGTGCAGGAACTTATGGACGTGCGTCTCCACATGGGCGGGTGTTGCGTTCTCTTGAGTGGAATTTCGGCAACAACGAAAGGCGCGTCGGGCACAGATTGCTGACAGCAGAAATGGATTGTGTTCGCCCTGTTGATTTCAGTTGAAATAAACCATGAAATGGTCCAATAATCGGAACCTGTATCCACAGCACGGAATCATCCCAATGGAAATCCCCGTATCCAAGGCAAAAGGAATGCTGACCGAACTGGTCCGTCGTGCCGAAACTGGCCAGGACGTTGTGCTCACTCGTCATGGCAGGGCGGCGGTTTCCCTTGTGCCGGTTCGCCCTCAGCTTGACCCCGACGCGAAGCGTGCCGCGATAGCCTCTATTTGTGCTGCAGCGGCGCAAAAACGGATCGCCGGTGCCGACGCTGCCCGGAGTCAGGATTTTCTTTATGGCGAAAGCGGCCTCCCAGATTGATTGTCGTAGACACATCGGCCTTGATGGCTGTTCTGCTGGAGGAACCGACTGCGGATGAGTGCACCGAGGTTCTGGCAAGCGAGCGCGGGGTGATTTCCGCAGCGACTGTTGCTGAAGCATTGATCGTCGCCAAACGCCGAGGATTGGGTCCGGAGATGATCGGCTTGATTGATGGCCTCGGCCTCGAAGTCGTGAACGTGACCGCAGCGACGGCTCGCCGGGTTGCCGATGCCTATGCTGAATGGGGCAAAGGCGGGCACTCCGCCGCCCTGAACTTCGGCGATTGCTTCGCCTACGATCTTGCCAAGTCCCGTGACTGTCCTTTGCTTTACGTGGGAATGGATTTCGGGCGAACCGACATTGTCGGTGCCATAAATTCCGCGCGAAGACCGCCAACCCAGTCGCTTCACCGAGGAGTCTGAAAAAGACCCTGACACATCTTGGACAAGTTCCGCGATGTGAGATGAAACGCATTCCTGACTTTGTTCAGTCCTCGTCCCAGTCGTTCTGAGGCATGAAATACGCCCAGTCAGAACCGTGCGGGACTATGGAACCGGATCATCGGCGAAACTCAACACTCGGACGGTTGGGTGGGCTGGGTTTGCAATCAGGTCCACTCCATGCACAGTCTTTCTGCCGGGACAGACACCGAGGTAGGTCGCGTGTCTGCTGCCTCGGCATGGCGGAAATGGATCGCTTAAGACGGCGATAGCCGGTCACCTTCCAACTGAACAGCCATGGACTTGGTTAGGCGTGGATGCAGGGCAGGTTCGTGTGGAGGTGAGCATTTGCAGTGACACCAGGTCATCACCTCCGGAATCTATTGATCTGACAGACCCATGCATAACGCATTGTGGAACCATATCCGGCATCCGCAACCGGGCCCACGGAAATTCGGCAGTTGGACATTGTTGGCAAGGGGGTTTTGCGTGAGGTGAGTCCGGGAACGAGAATCCAATTGCGGACTTTGGATTCCTGAAGCATGATACCAAGTGGAGGATTTCGTGTCATTAACGGCCAGATTTGATTTTTCGGGTACCAGCGTAATCGTCATTGGCGCAAGCCGAGCTGGAATCGGCGCCGCGATCGCCCGCGCTTTCCAGGCTGCGGGAGCGACGGTCACGATAACCGGAATCGAGGATGAACCGGTCGAACCTGACCGGCACCGTTTCGCTTACAGCCAACTTGACGTAACCGATACCGAAGCGGTGCGCGAGCTCAGCGAGAAGATGGACCGCCTTGATGTTCTGGTGAATTGCGCCGCGATCACCGCAAGGGGCGAGGAGATGGAGCCTTCCTTCTTCTCGAGAGTGCTTGACGTCAATGTCACCGGCAGCTTCCGCTGTGCGGAAGCGTTCCATAGGCAACTCAAGGCGAGTGGAGGAAGCGTCATCAATATCGCCTCAATGTATGCCCGATTCGGAAGCCCGGCAAACCCTGCCTACGGCGCCAGCAAAGCGGCCGTCGAGCAGCTGACGAAATCGCTGGCCATTGCTTGGGCGGACGACGGAATCAGGGTCAATGCCGTCGCTCCGGGATTCATCGTGACCGAACAGTCGGCCCGTGCCCGATCCAATCCGTCGTTTGTGGCGGCGGTTAGCGAGCGTACTCCGATGCATAGGTGGGGGCTTCCCGAGGACATCGCCGGTACCGTGCAGTTCCTTGCTTCGTCAGCAGCATCCTTCATCACAGGTGCCTGCCTTCCAGTGGACGGGGGATATTCAGTTGCGTAGATTCACACTTGCGGAGGCCATCTGATAATGTGGAGAATGCTGCCATGACCGGAGTCAACCAATTCGGTGCCGCGGTGATTGGCACAGGTTTCATTGGAACCGTCCATATCTGGGCACTGCGCCGTCTCGGTGTGCGTGTCGAAGGCGTTCTTGGATCTTCTCCTGAGCGAGGTGCGGAGCGGGCGGCGGAGATCGGCGTGGCCCGGGCGTATGAATCACTTGACCAACTCCTGTCCGACCCGGCGGTGGACGTAGTCCATGTAACGTCTCCCAACCATGCCCATTACCCTCAGGTGAAAGCGATTCTGGCGGCCGGAAAGCATGTCGTCTGCGAAAAGCCCTTGGCCATGACGGCCGCACAGTCGGCGGAAATGGTCGAACTGGCACTGGAAAGCGGCAAGATCTGCGCCGTCTGCTACAATACGCGCTTCTACCCCCTTAACCAGCACGCACATGGAATGGTCGCGAGCGGTGAACTGGGCGGGATCCGCCTCGTCAGCGGCAGGTACCATCAGGACTGGCTGGCGAAGCCGACTGACTGGAACTGGCGCTTGGAAGGCGAAAAGGGCGGTCGGCTGCGTTCGGTGAGCGACATCGGAACCCATTGGCTGGATCTGACCAGTTTCATCACCGGTCTACGGGCGGCGTCGGTGTTTGCGGAGCTGAAGACGTTCATGCCGGAGCGGCTGAAACCAAAAGGACCGGTTGAGACATTTGCCGCCTCCGGCGGAGAGGTCGAGCCGACGAAGATCGACACTGACGACGCGGCGATGATCCTGCTGCGCTATCCCAACGGAGCGCACGGGGTGATGTCAACCAGCCAGATCAGCATGGGCCGCAAGAACACTATGCAGTGGGACATTGACGGGGAGACGTCTTCCGCTGCCTGGAATTCGGAATCGCCGGACGAGATCTGGATTGGCCACCGGGATGCGCCGAACCAGGTGCTGCAGCGGGACTTCGGACTGATGAACGGCACTGGAACCGCAGCGGCCAGCCTGCCGCCCGGCCATGTCGAGGGATTCGCTGATACATTCTTCGCCCTTTTCCGGCAGGTCTATGGGGATGTAATGGCTGGCAGTCGGCGACCGGAATCGACCTATGCCAGCTTCGCGGACGGACATTACCAGATGCTGTTCTGCGATGCTATCCTTGCGAGCGCCCGCGAAGGGCGTTGGGTTGAGATTCCAGACGTCTGAGTCAAAGGAGGGAACAATATGAAACTGGGCCTTCTGACCGCCCCCTTCCCGGATACGGATTTGATGGAGGTTGCTGGCTGGGCCGCCTCCATTGGGCTGCAGGCGCTGGAAATCGCGTGCTGGCCCGCGAGCGGCGGCGAGGCACGACGCTATGCAGGAACAAGCCACATAGACGTCGACGGACTCACTGCCTCCCACGGTTCCGAGATTCTGGGGCGTCTTGCCGATGCGGGCATCGAAATTTCCGGCCTCGGTTACTATCCGAATCCGCTTCATGCTGACGAGAGCCACCGCGCCGAGGCGATCGGGCATCTGAAAAAAGTGATCTCCGCCGCAGAAGTCATGGGCGTCGGAACGGTAAACACCTTTCTCGGCGGCGACCGGACAATGAGCCTTGACGAGAACTGGGCCCGCGCATGTGACATCTTTCCCGACGTGGTCGCCCACGCCCGCGACTGCGGCGTGACTCTGGCCTTCGAGAACTGCCCGATGATCTTCAGCCGGGACGAATGGCCCGGCGGACACAACATCGCCTATTCGCCGCGCATCTGGCGTCGCATTCTCGAGGAATGGGACGTAGGCATGAATTTCGATCCATCTCATCTGGTCTGGCAGATGATTGACCAAAGCCGCTTCATCCGGGAATTCGGACACCGAATGGTGCATGTTCACGCCAAGGACGTGATGATCGACCGTGACGGACTCTACGAAAACGGTGTGATGTCCGTTGGCATCGGATGGCAGGTTCCAAGACTCTGTGGCCTTGGCGATGTCGACTGGAGCGGATTCTTTTCGGATCTATACAGGGCAGGGTATGACGGGCCAGTAATTATCGAGCACGAAGACCGGCTGTTCGAAGGCAGCGACGAGAAAGTGAAACGCGGGTTCCTGCTAGCCCGCGATGTGCTGTCTCCGTACGTGAAATAAAATGAATAGGCCGGCCTGCGAATTCCAACCACAACTACGAAGGAGAATCAGATATGAGACAGTTGATGACAGCTGCAGTGACAGCCGGACTTGTTCTGGGACTTGCTCCGGCGGCAATCGCCGAAGGTTATTCGATCGGTGTTTCGAACACGGTTCAGGGCAATGGCTGGCGTGAGCAGATGATCTGCGCCATGCGGGCGCAGGCCAGGGTATCCGGAGAAGTCGAACAACTGGTCGTTGCGCACAGGAACACCGACGCCGCTGGTCAGATCGAGGACATCCGCAATCTGATCGAAGCTGGCGTTGACGCTATTGTGCTGAATCCGTCCAATCCCGATGCGCTGAACTCCGCCATCAAGGATGCAATGGATGCGGGTATCGTCGTAGTCGCTGTCGACCAAGGCGTGACAGCGGAGGGTGCCTACATCCTTTCCAACAACCAGTCCGAATACGCCTATCTGGGAGCGCGCTGGCTGTTCGAACAGCTGGGGGGCGAAGGCGATGTCGTCTACATGAGAGGCGCCGCCGGAACTTCAGCCGACAACGACCGCCATGACGGCTTCAATCGGGCGCTGGCTGAGTTTGACGGCATAAACGTTGTCCACGAGGTCTTTACCGGCTGGCAGCAGGACCAGGGCAAACAGCAGATATTCGACTTCATCGCTACAGGGATTCCGTTCGACGGCGTCTGGACATCAGGCATCGACAACGTGATCGTTGATGCGTTTCTGGAGTCCGGCGCTCCTCTCGTGCCCATCGTTGGCGCGGATAACGCCGGCTTTGTCGCAATGCTCCAGGACGTGGAAGGCCTGCAGGGTGCTGCCGTGACCAATCCGGGGTCCGTTGGCGGAGCCGGGATCACTCTTGCGTTGCAGATCCTGGGCGGCAGCGCTCCGGAGAACCGCACGGTTCTTGTGGAACCCGTGCTGTGGGAGAACACTTCGGATGATGGCCGCGCAATGATCGCCGCGGCACAGAATCCCAATCTCGACCCGGAATGGCCAGTGTCGGTCTCAGTGCCGGGCTGGACGACCTATTCGATGGAAGACATCATAGCCTGTGAAGGTCCTGGAAGCTGATGTGATCCAAGGCCCTCCGGCGTTTCGTCGGAGGGTCACCCCTGTCGCTTTTCGATCGCGGATCCGGAACCGTAGGACTCCATGACGGCTTTGGAACAGGCCGTGCCTCTGCTGGAGGCCAAGGGCGTCTCGAAGAGCTTTGGCACAGTGAAGGCGCTGACCGACGCGAGTCTGAGGGTCAACGCCGGTGAGATCGTGGCGCTGGTCGGCGCAAATGGCGCGGGCAAGTCGACATTCGTGAAGATTCTGACCGGGGCGCTTAGGCCGGATGACGGGCATGTCACTATCCGCGGGTCAGAGGCGCATGTCGGTTCCCCGGCCGAGGCCCGGCGCTCAGGACTGGTGCCCGTCTATCAGGAACCGTCACTCATTCCTGACCTGGACATAAGCGACAACCTGCGCCTTGGTGGCGTGCCGCAAGGTCCGTTCCTGCATTGGGTGAACGAACTTGGGCTTCAGGGCGTTCGTCTCGACGACATGGTCGGGCGTCTGCCGCTGGCGACCCTCCGGATCCTTGACCTTGCCAAGGCGCTGGCCTGCGGTCCTGATCTACTGCTCCTGGACGAGATGACCGCGGCGCTACCGACCGATCTGGTCGAACCAGCACTGCAGGTTGTGCGCAAACAGGCGGAAGATGGGCGTGGCGTGATCTTCATCAGCCACCGTTTCTCGGAAATCGCGGAACTCTGTGACCGCGCGAGCGTCCTGCGTGACGGGGCAACAGTTGGCGACCTTGCGATAACGCCAGGTGTCGAGGATCGGGTGGTCGAAATGATGCTGGGCGCCGGCGTTGATCTCGGTGCCCAGTCTCCTGGATCTGGCCGCGGCCGCCGCCACCAGGGCAGGCCGAGGCTTGAGGTAGGAGAGATTGCGCTGGGCAACAAGCTGTCGGACGTCTCTTTCGAACTGTTTCCCGGTGAAGTCCTTGGCCTGGTGGCTCTGGAGGGCCAGGGCCAGGATGAGCTGTTCGAAGTTCTTTCGGGGCAGCTGCGGCCTGACCGTGGCGCGATTCTGGTTGACGGAACACCTGTCAGCTTCCGGCATCCGGCCGATGCCATTGCCGCTGGGCTAGCCTACGTCCCGGGCGACCGGGCCGAGGCGCTGCTGATGGACCGGTCGGTTCATGACAACATTGCGCTCCCGTTTTCCGCTCCCTTACGACGATGGGGGCCCCTTAAGATGCGCCGTGAACGGGCCCGTGTCACCAATGCGGTCAACAGGCTTCAGATAGATACCCGCGCCCGGGGCGAGGTGAGGCGGCTTTCCGGCGGCAACCAGCAGAAGGTGACGATTGGGAGGTGGCTTGCTGCCGGCTTCAGGACGCTGCTTCTGTTCGATCCAACCCGAGGCATCGACGTGCGCACGAAGCGGCAGATATATCCGTTGGTGCGCCAGCTGGCCGAACAGGGCGCGTCTATTCTATATTACACGTCGGAACTTGACGAAGTTCCGCTTGCCTGTGACCGAACGCTGGTCATCTTCAACGGTCGCGTCGTGGCCACATTCGCCGCCAGTGACACTGATGAACCGACATTGATTCGGGCAGCTTATGGCCTTGCATCCCGGGATGTTGACGGGGAACGGGCATGACCCGGCAAGTCCGAAAACACTCGTGGAACATCGGCCTGGTCGCGCTGCTGGTCCTGCTGCTCGGCGTCACGAAACTGATCCAGCCGGAATTCGGGCTGTCGGGAATTGAATCCCTGTCCCGCGCTGCGCTTCCATTCGCGTTCGCGGCGGCGGCGATGGCGGTGGTCGTGATCGTGGGCGGCATTGACCTGTCGGTCGCGTCAATGATGGCGGTCACAAGCGTTACGGCGGCTGTTCTCATGGAACATGCCAGCGGCGGATCTTCTGTGGCAATTGCCTTCTTTGCTCTCCTTGTCGGCGTCGCGATGGGTGCGATCAACGGGTCGCTGGTCGTGCTGACCAAGGTGCCGGACATCGTAGTGACGCTTGCGATGCTGTTTGTATGGGAGGGAGTTGCGCTCCTGATTCTGAAGGCTCCGGGCGGCGCGGCGGCGGACTGGCTGACGGCGGCGGTGGTCGGCGGACTCGGCGGCGCTGTTGGCTGGGTGCCGAAAGCTCTGATTCTCATGGCCGTCTGCATCGCTGCCGTATGGCTGCCCGTCAAACATTCGAAACTTGGCCTGTCGATCTACGCAACGGGATCGGACGCTCTCGCCGCATTCCGCTCAGGCGTCGCTGTCGGCCGCACGAGGATCGCCGCATACGCGATCGCCGGGCTGTTTTCGGCGCTCGGTGGCCTGTCGTTAACAATGCTTACCGGCATCGGCGAGCCGGTGCCCGGCCCTTATCTACTGGCTTCGGTTGCTGCTGTTGTTTTGGGAGGAGTCGCTCTCGGCGGCGGTCGTGGAGGGCTGCTTGGTCCGATTATAGCCGTGCTCATCCTGCGACTGATCCGCTTGATGCTGACGCTTATGGCGGTCGACCCGAACGTGACTACGATAGTGGAAGGCACGATCATGGTTATTGTGGTGATGGTTGGAGGCCTGTTTACACTGAAAGATCGAAGACGATGACCGGTCTGGTCAGGGAACTGCCGGTCCCGGCCGTGGCAGCGCGGCTGCTGCGCGACTACCCGTTGATTCCACTGGTTGCGCTGCTGTTTGTGCTCGCTGGCGTTCTGGAACTGCTTCGCCCAGGCATCATCAGTCCCTTCTGGCTCGGAAACACAGTTAAATTCGCGATTCCGCTGGCGATGCTGGCAGCGTGCCAAACACTTACCATGTTAACCGCGGGCATTGACCTGTCGGCAGGGGTGGTCGCGACGGTCGCCGCATTTGTCGTAGCGACAGTCACTCCGCTGTTCGGAGTGCCAGCAGGTGTCGGCATTGCGCTGGGCGCGGCGCTTCTGGTGGGTCTGGCGAACGGTTTCGGGGTCGGCGTGGCCCGTGTACATCCACTGATCATGACGCTTGGCACCGGTTTGGTCGCCACTGGCTGCCTTCAGGTCTACCAGCGGTTTGTGATCGCTACCGGCACCGACATTCCCGACTTCCTTGAATGGCTCGGAATCGGGCGGACGTTTGGAATGCCTAACGGGCTGTTCCTCTTCATTCCTTTTTCGGTGCTGATTCTGGTCGGTCTGCGTTTCACTGGATTCGGGCGGCTTCTGTTCGCTCTTGGCTCAAACGAGCATGCGGCCCGGCTTTCGGGAACCCGCGGCTGGCAGGTCTATCTTGCGCTTTATGCTCTCGCGGCCCTAATCGCGGGAATCACGGGCCTTCTCTATGTCGGGATGATCCGGGCGCCTTCGCTTTCGCTTGCCAATCCGCTCCTGTTGCCTTCGGTAGCCGCGGCGGTAATCGGTGGCACGTCGATCTTTGGCGGGCGCGGATCATATGCGGGAGCGATCGTGGGCGCTCTGATCCTTACGGTCCTCGGGACGATGCTGACACTTCTTCAAATGCCGGAAGGCGCTCGGCGGATTCTGTTCGGCCTGATCATCCTGGCAGTTACCGCCCTTCATGTGCGCTTCACGGAACAGAACTGACAGGAGGTAATCATGAGACGTTTCCGGATTGTCGGAGTGAGTTTCGACCACATGCATATGGGTGATCTTCTGCGGCAGGTCTCCGAACATCCCGAGGCTGAGATCGCCGGGATTTTCGATCCGGATCCAGCCAGGATGCAGGATGCGGTGGAGGCGTTCTCAATTCCCTCGGAGAGGGTATTCACTGATTTCGACGCCTGCATGGCCGCTGGGCCGTATGACATGGCGGTTCTGTGCGCGGCGACCGCTGACCATGCCGAATACACCGAGCGCCTCGCGCCGCACGGAGTGCACCTGTTCGTCGAAAAGCCGTTCGCCGCGTCAGCTGGCGACGCACGACGGATGATGACGGCCATGAAAGGTACCAACAGGCTGATGGCAATAAACTGGCCGCTTGCCTGGGTCGAGAGCCATGCGACCGCAAAGCGGCTGATCGACGAAGGCCTGATCGGTCGGCTGAACGAGGTTCATTCCTACGGCGGAAACCGAGGTCCGCTGTATCATCTCGCTGACAAAGTTGAGGTCAGCCCGGAGGAGGTCGAACGCCAGAAACCGACATCCTGGTGGTACAGGAAGGCCTCGGGCGGTGGAAGCCTGCTTGATTACCTCGGCTACGGCGCGACACTCGGAACTTGGTACATGGGCGGCGAGGCGCCGCTCGAAGTCACCTGCACGGTGGATGAAACGCCCGGGATCGAAGTTGACCAGCACGCTGTCGCCGTTTGCCGCTACGCCCGTGGGCTTTCCACGATGGAGACGAGGTGGGGAACGTTCACCGATCCCTGGACGATCCAGCCGCAGCCGAAATGCGGCTTTGTCTTCGTTGGATCGGATGGCACCATATCATCCTATGACTACGCCGATCACGTTACGGTTCAGACCCGTGACCGGCCGGATCCGCACCCAATTCCTGTCGATGCATTTCCGGAAGGGATGCGCAACGGGATCGAATATATGATTGGCTGCATCTCGCGTGGCGAACCGGTCGGTGGGCCACTTGATCCAACTCTCTGCCTGACGGCGCAACGCCTGGTGGACACGGCGGTTCGGTCAGCTTCCGAAAAGCGGACACTGGAACTCGTTCCATGACTGACGAAATGCCGGACACGGATACCTATGCCCTTAAGTCGGACGAACTGCCGGAAGTCCCGGCGCCTGACCTTCCATACCGCCCGCCGTCTCCGAAGGGTTCCGCGCCGAAGATCGGTCTGATCGGAGCCGGCGGCATCGCGGCCAGCCATCTTGACGCATATAGAACCGCCGGTTGGGACGTGAAATGGATCTGCGGCCGAACCTTATCAAAGGCGGAATCAAGGGCGGCCGAATACAGCCCATCGTCGCAGGTAACAGACGACTGGCGGCAGGTTCTGGATGATCCGGAGGTCGGAATCGTGGACCTTACCCCGCATCCAGCGGATCGGCTTCCATTGATCGAAGCGGCGCTCAAGGCAGGAAAGCATGTCCTGTCACAGAAACCTTTCGTTCTCGATCTGGATGACGGCGAACGCCTCGTGCAGGTCGCCGCAGACCAAGGAGTGAAGCTTGCCGTCAACCAGAACGGGCGCTGGGCGCCGCATATGGCCTATATGCGGGAGGCTGTCAGGGCGGGAGTCATCGGCGAGGTCATCTCGGCACATACCTCGGTGCACTGGAATCATGGCTGGGTCGCGGGCACTCCGTTCGACCGGATCGAGGATCTGATCCTGTATGATTTCGGAATTCACTGGTTTGACTTCATCGCGTCGGTGGTCGGTGATCGAGCGCGAAGCGTATTTGCCGCGTCCGCACGCGCGTCAGGCCAGACAGCGAATGCTCCGCTGCTGGCCCAGGCTATGGTCCGGCTTGACGGCGGACAGGCGTCGCTTGTCTTTGACGGGTCGGTTCCGCACGGTCCCCGTGACACGAGTTTCGTCTCGGGAACGGAAGGCAGCGTGACGAGCGACGGTCCTGACCTTGGCAAACAGACGGTAACGCTGACCACTTCGGATGGCGTTGCCCGTCCGAAGCTCGAAGGCCAATGGTTCAATGATGGTTTCCGGGGCGCGATGGGCGAGCTCATGTGCGCGGCCGAGGAGGACAGGGAGCCTTCGAACGGCGCCGCGCAGAACCTCCATTCACTTGCGCTTGCTTTTGCGGCGATCGAGTCGCGGGTCGCTGGCCGGGAAGTCGAGATCGGAACGGTGCGTCGGATTGCGACGTAGGGGTCACACGGGCGAATATTCCCGACTTGCCGTTTTGAAGCCAGTGCGCGGAAATTGCCCGATCATTGACCCGTTGAACTGCCTGCCCAGTCCGAAGGAACCTGTATCGCACATTTCAGCGCTACAAGCTTAAGCGGGATCTCAAACGGGCGAATTCCGCCTATGTCATTAACATGGAACGGGAATATCCTTGACAGACATGGCCTTCGGTATCGAATCCGTACCCGCGACGCAGAGGACAACGGAACCGCGACCGGCTTAATGCTCAACCGCGGGCTCTCCTTCGCCGACATCCGCGCCCGGTTGGGAGCGCACGCCGCTGGCGGAACCCGCAGCCTGTTCGCCGTCCGCGCCGGGTCCGCCGGGGACATCGAGGCCCTCGTCGTCACCGAGGGCGCCGTCGACGCCCTCAGCCTGGCCCAGATCGACGGATGCCCCGCCCGCCATGCCTTCCTCTCCACCGCCGGGGCACCTTCGCGAAGCCAGCGCGAACTGATCGACCTCACCGCAGGGATCCTTCCCAGCGTCAGGACCGTCGTCGCGCGGGACCACGACGAGGCCGGGGAGCGTCAGGCCGGGACCCTGCGCGAAAGGCTGGGAGTCCCGCCTCACGTCACGGTCCGGAGACGCCGCCCGCCAGAGAACACCGACTGGAACGATGTCGTCAACGCCGGCACGAAGGGCTGACAGGGCCGAACCAAAGGCGGAAAACGAAAGGCCGGGCGGCCTCCCGTCAACGCCGCACAACCCCGCACGCTGCGATCACCCGACCCGCACCGCCAAACCGCCACTCAAATGCGCGGTTCGCTGCCGAAATCCCGCCGTTTTGAATCGCCGCCGACAGCAGTAAGGCATCTCATGATCAAAACGTTGGGACACCAGTGAACCAAGCTATTCGTTCCCCACACCCACGCCGCCGCACGGAACACGGGAAGCATCGGCCGGAACCCGTCGTCCGATCAGGGCATCGATGACACAGCTAGACAATAGACTCAAATGCGATTGGCGGCACAGCTACGCGACGATCCCGATTCCGTACCGTCTTAGGAGGTCCGTCAATTCAGGATGGTTCTCCAGCGATCCGGTTTTCGCCAAAACCAGTTTACTAGTTGAGCGTTCGAACGCGGCATAGACATCGTCGTCGGTCAGGCGGGAGGTGTAGACGATACCATCGATGTCGGTGTGCTCCGCATGGACGTACCTCGCAAACGCTCGACCCGCCGCATGATTCCTCGCATTCACGGTATCGGTCGGGGCACCGATCCGGGCGCATCCATCCCCGCGCAAATCGACCATCCTTAGCGATTCTTCCGGTTGCATCCAAATCCGCGCCCAAATCCGCGCCCAAATCCGCGCCGTTATTTCCTTCAATGCAACTTCGCGGTTCTGCCGTCCGTGAACCTGTCTCTGACGACCGTCTCAACGAAGGCCGTAGTGAATTCAGGCGCCGCGTATAGCACGGCGAAGCCGCTATCTTGCGTACAGAAACGTGAATCGGCGGGACTTGTCCCCAGTGGGTTCGATCGGTGGCGGCTCGCCATGATGCGATAGCTCCGAGGCATGTGCGCCGTTACCAGAACGGGTTCGATCCGGCTTCTAGGATAAAGGCCTCCGCTCACGTGAACGTGTCGCCGAATCCGGGAGCCGCAGCGAGCACTTCGTCGATACGGCCCTTCTTGAGCAATTCAAGCGGTCGCTCGACCGTTTCCTCAAAAGCCCATTCCTGCGTCAGGAAAGCCCAGGCCAGTTCCGGCTCTTCGATCACATCCACAATGTCCTTGAGGCCCGGCACAACCCGCCCGGCGCCGAGTATCTGCCCCGCCGGAATGCGCAGGCCACGCTTCGTGGCCCTCCAGGCAATCAGCTTAGTCGCCTTCACCCATTCATAGACCGTCGTGCGCGACACTTCGAGCCGTTCCGCAGCTTCGGAAACTCCCAGGATGGCCTCACAATCGCTTCGGCGAATGACGAACTGACGCAGCTGTTCCGGCACGTCCGGATAGTCATCGACATTGTGTTGGGCGGCGACCGCTTCCAATGCGGCTGTGATTGCAGCATGTGCCTCGCGAGGATGTTTGCGAACAAAACTCCTAGCGCTACTCGATAACCCTGGAAACTCTTTCACGAGAAATCCCATTGTCACGCTCGACGACGCCATTCTCATCCCTCTTAACGCTTCATCCCGGATTAGGGGATCCTCTACCTCACTATGCTTGGGAACATGAAGAAGCCCTAACTCGCGCCATACTCAGCCGCCGTCCGCAGCCGCGGACCCATCCATGCTCGATCTCCCCTTTAGCACTTCGCCAAGTTGCCGGAACATAGTCAGCCGCACGGCGATAGGTCGTGAGCGCCCGGAACGGCCGTCGGCGGGCGGACAGTCAACCTACCGCCAATTGCCGAATTGCCCTTGTTTGATCTTGAATACACCTACAGTTTGGCATAAATCGAAGCATGAATCGCTGAAATTTGCGCAAATTCCACAAAAAGTGCCGTAAATCTGCGTAAAACAAACAGAGAAGGTACACTCGGATGCTATTGCGTTTTTCCGTCGAGAACCACTTGTCCATACGGGAAAGGCAAGAGCTGTCGTTCGCCGCGTCGTCACTTAAAGACAACAGCGAGGGTTTGATTGCATGCGATACCGTCCATAGCGGCGCGGTTGTGCCAGCGGTCGTGATCTATGGCGCCAACGCATCCGGAAAAACGAATTTCATCAATGCGGTTTCAACTATGAGGGACTTAGTGCTGCGGTCGCAGATCGAAGGGAGGCCCGGTGGTGGAGTGCCACGTCATGAATTTCTGCTGGATCCAGCTTATTCCGAAAAGCCGTCATGCTTCGAGATCGACTTTCTTCTCGACGGAATTCGATATCACTACGGTTTTGAAGCGACCGACGACGCATTTACGTCGGAATGGCTATACCAGATTCCAAAATCACACCGGAGGATGTTATATGAGAGAAATGGGCAGGAATTTAGTTTTGGGCGCTGGCTGAGAGGTCAGAACCACACCATCGCGAAGCTAACACGCGTGAACAGCCTGTTTCTTTCCGCTGCGGCGCAGAGTGGCCATAAGCTTCTGTCCCAAATCTATAAATACTTCCTCGGAGTTGCGTTTTCGAGTCGGATATCCGTAGGCAGCAATAACTTTTCTCTCCGTATCGAACGGGATGGGGATGGGCTGGATGATCGGGTTATTGAGTTCCTGAAGGCGATAGGAACGGGCGTTGTCGGATACCGCAAGAAGAAGGTGCCGGAGCCGGAGTCTTACCGTGCATTCAAGCAGGGATTAATCGATAGTTTTGAGCAGGAATTTGGAAGCCTTTCCGACAGTCTTAAAAATAGCTTGATGAAGGAAAATAGATTATCCGAACTCGAACTTGCTCACTTAGAAAAAGGCGGAAGAAATGTGTATTTCGGCTTGGACCAGGAGAGTGCAGGCACGCGGAGGTTGTTGATAATTCTGAATCAATCGTTCAAAGCAATAGATAATGGGTCACCGTTATTTGTTGACGAAGTGGATGTCAGCCTGCACACTTACGTTAGCGAGGCGATATTGCGATTATTTTGCTCTCCGAGAATCAATCGAAGTGGTGCCCAGATAGTCGTTACAACTCACGATACGAACCTGATGAGTTCCGAGGCACTCCGAAGGGACCAGCTTTGGTTTGCGGAAAAAAATATTGAAGGGGCTACGGAGATCTACCCGCTAACTGACATTCGGACCCGTAAGGGAGATAATTTGGAACTGGGGTACCTGCAGGGCCGATACGGAGCGGTGCCAAGTGATGACCCCTTAGCGTCGCTGCTCGGGTCTTACTGAAATGCCAGGGAGCCGAACTGGCAAGATAAAGAGAAAACGGCCGAATAGAGAACCCAAGATCCGGTTTGTCCTGTTTTGCGAAGGGAGAAACACCGAGCCTGCGTATTTTTCCGCAATAAAGAAAAAATGGACAAACGCACTGGTGTCAATCGAAAGTCGTAGAGGTGTCGGGGCTCCTATCACAATAGCAGAACACGCGGTGGAATTTGCAGGTGGGAAAAGGTCGAAGCGAGGCAATCGCGGAGAGCGGAATTCGTTTGAGGAAAGGGATCAGATTTGGGCTGTCTTCGATCGGGACGAACATGAGAGATATGATGAAGCGGTGAGGCTCTGTGAAGAAAACGGCGTCAGAATTGCAAGATCGAATCCCTGCTTTGAAGTCTGGTTGATCCTGCATGAGCGGGATTACCACAGACCGGATGACCGCAAAGAGGTGCAGAACGAGTTGCGAAGATTACGGCCCGAATTCAGCGCAAAGGGAGCGAAAATCCCGAACTGTGACGAAATGGTAGAGCGGCTTCTGGAGGCGGAAAAGAGGGGAAGGGAGTTGTGTTTGCGCAGAGAAGAGGAAGGCGAGCCGCATGGGCGGCCTTCGACGACGGTGGGTGAATTGACGAAAGCCATTAGGGAAATGGCCAATTCGGTTCGTCAGAAATAGCCGCACCGGCCAAACCGTACTGTAATTGTGTGTGCGCATCCGAAGCCGACATTTTAGCACGGAATTCCGTTCTGACACGATATGCGTTTGTGCAGGCTGCCTGTTCTGGTTCCAATTGGGGAGCGCCGGACGCTGTCTTTGATTGGGCTGAACTGCGCACAAACCAAGAGATCCTCAGCTCCCGAAAGAACGAAGAGAATCTTGCCACATCGGATCCAGTCAGAATTTCATCTCGGTGCACCTGTGACCTAAAGCCAGTCGCGCAGAACAGGAATCAAGGGAATATCAGCTGGCGGCATCGGATACTCACCTAGACTCCGCACGGGTACCCACCTGAGTGCCTGGCCTTCGCGTGACCGAGCCGTACCTTCCCACTTGCGGCAGGCAAAAAGCGGCATCAGAAGGTGAAAGCCGTCGTAACCGTGACTGGCGAATGTCAGTGGCGCAAGGCAGCTGGCCCAGGTGTCAATGCCAAGCTCTTCGCGCAGCTCACGGATCAAGGCCTGTTCCGGGGTTTCGCCGGATTCGACCTTTCCGCCCGGAAACTCCCACAGGCCGGCCATCACCTTTCCGGCGGGACGCTGCGCCAGCAGAACCCGCCCGTCACGGTCAATCAGCGCGACAGCCGAAACAAGGACAATGTTCACGACCGGTACGCGGCGTTTATAGACACGTAACGGTGAGTCAGATCGCACGACCAGACCCTGGCGAGCCCGGATCCAAGTCCAAGATCAACGCCGATTTCGATCTCATCCTTCTTCATATAATCCACGCCATCCTGCTCCCGGTAGGTTGACGAAACCCAGCCCTTCTCCGCGACAAGGATATCGCCGAGACGAATCGACAGCGCATCACGGTCGGCCTCTGCACCGGATTTTCCGACTGCCATCACGATGCGGCCCCAGTTCGGATCCTCTCCGGCTACCGCTGTCTTCACCAGGGGCGAGTTGCCGATGGCCATCGCCACCCTGCGGGCGTCAGCGTCGTTGCGGGCGCCGGTTACCGTGATCTGGATGAGTTTCGTGGCGCCTTCGCCGTCCCGAACCACCTGCAGGGCGAGGTCTGCAATAACGTCGTGCAAAGCCTCCTCGAACTTCCCTCCCGCCGACGCATCGGCGCCGCTTTGGCCTGTCGCGGCCAGAATCAGGGAATCGGAGGTGGAAGTGTCACTGTCGACGGTAATGCTGTTGAACGTCGGACCTGTCTGCCGCGAAAGCATGTCCTGCAGAACGCTCTGTGGAATGAGCGCGTCCGTAAAGACAAAGGCGAGCGTCGTCGCCATGTCCGGTGCGATCATTCCGGAACCTTTCGCGATGCCGGAGATACGGACGCGCTTTCCATCCAGGACGATCTCGCGAAACGCTCCCTTCGGAAAGGTGTCTGTTGTCATGATCGCCCGGGCGGCGTTTTCCAAACCATCCGTCGCCAACCCCGCCTTCAGCTCCTTTATTCGTGAAGTGATACGGTCATGCGGCAGCGGCTCGCCGATCACGCCGGTCGAGCATGAGAATACCCGCTCCTCAGGCATGTCGAGAGTGTCGGCGACCATCCCGGTGATCGCCGACACTGACCGCTGCCCGTTTGAGCCGGTAAATGCGTTGGCATTGCCGGAATTCACAATGATCGCTGCGCCAGCTGTGCTGTCGCCGCCTATCTTTGTCTGGCAGTCAAGCACTGAAGCGGAGCGGGTTGACGACCGTGTGAACACCCCGGCGACTGTCGTGCCAGGTGAAAGCTCCGCAAGCATCAGGTCGGTGCGTCCGGCGTAACCAACGCCCGCAGCGGCGGTAGCCAAGCGAACTCCGGAAACTGGTGCGGTCTCCGGGAATCCGCCCTTTGGCGCCAGAGGCGAGACCGAAACCGCGCTCTTCTCGCCAAGCTGCGCACGAAGCACTCTCAGCTCACGTTTGAGTTTCCGGATTTTCTTTCTTTTTGATCCCATCTGATCCCCTCAACAGGCGCTAGTTTTCGATCAGGGAGCCATCGCCCAGAACATTCAGGTCAATGCCTGAGATATCCCTGCGATCTTTCTTCGCGGCATCGACTATGGCCTGGACTTCGGCAGCCAGCTTCTGCTGCCAGAGTTCCTGCTGCAGTTCCTGACCCACCTCATCGAGAGTCGGCACCAAACCTTCGCGGGCATCATTCAGGATGATGACGTGCCAGCCAAACTGTGTCTGAACCGGATTGGAAATCTCTCCCACTTCCAGCGCGGCGACCGCGTTCTCGAAGTCCGGTACCATCTGTCCGGGGCCGAACCAGCCCAGATTGCCCCCGTTGGGTCCGGACGGTCCGGTCGATCTTTCCGCGGCCAGTTCGGCGAAATCCGCACCTGCGTCGAGTTCAAGCAGGACTTTCTTCGCATCCTGCTCGGATTCCAGCAGGATATGCGATGCGTTGAACTCCCGGGGCGGGCTGTAATCCGCGTAGCGGGCTTGGTAAGCTTCCTCAACTTCATCCGGCGAAACCGTGACCGTTTCCGCCATTTCAGTGAGGGCCTCCCTGGCAAGCAGCGACCTGCGCTCGTTTTCAATATAAAGCTCACCGTATCTGGAGAGACCGGAGCTTGTCTGGCTGACTGCCTCCTGCTGGATCAGACGTTCCAGCACGCCTTCGAAGATCACCTCAGGTGGCAGGCGGCGCTGCTCCTCGGTCAGATTCAGTGACATGGCGATCATGTGGCCGATTGTGATTTCAGCCTCTCCGACCGTGGCGACCACAGTGTCTGCCGTGAGTTCCTCCTGTGCGGCCACTGGCAGTGCCATGGCCAGCCCGAAGGCGCCTGCGAGCAGCAGGTTTCCTTGTTTCAGCATCTTAGACTTCCTTCCTGTTTCCGAAGGCAGTGCCCCGGCGTTGACAGATTCGATACGGCAACATACATCGCCTTGAGGCGTGAACGGCCGCTTCCCTGAAGCCATTCGTATGGGTCACCGCAGGGGTGAGCAAGCACCCGTCTTGCACGTTGACGTCAGATCACAGACCGGGCGGAAAGAGAATGCTAGGAATAGGAACAATCGCCAAAAAGGTCTTTGGCACGCCAAACGACCGCAGGATCAAGGCGACGCGCCCGACAGTCGAAGCGATCAATGCGCTCGAGCCGGACTTTGAAAAGCTGTCTGACGAGCAGCTGAAACAGAAAACCGAGGAATTCATCAAACGCGCCGCGGACGGCGAGAGTCTGGACGATCTGCTCCCGGAAGCATTCGCCAACTGCCGTGAGGCTGCCCGCCGCGCACTGGGCCTGCGCGCGTTCGACGTGCAGCTGATGGGCGGAATGTTCCTCCACCAGGGCAACATTTCCGAAATGAAGACGGGCGAAGGAAAAACCCTCGTCGCGACCCTTCCCGCATATCTCAACGCACTGACCGGGCGAGGCGTGCACATCGTTACCGTCAACGACTATCTCGCCAGGCGTGACGCGGAATGGATGGGCAAAGTCTATGCCGCGCTGGGCATGACCACCGGTGTGGTCTATCCCAACCAGCCTGAAGACGAGAAGCGCGCCGCCTATGCCTGTGACATCACCTACGCAACCAACAACGAACTGGGATTCGACTACCTGCGCGACAATATGAAGTCGGAACTTTCCCAGATGTTCCAGCGCGACCACTATTTTGCGATCATCGATGAAGTGGATTCGATCCTGATCGACGAGGCGCGGACTCCGTTGATAATCTCAGGCCCGGCCCAGGACCGATCCGAACTCTACAAGACCATCGACGGCATCATTCCCGAAGTGCAGGACGAACATTTCACCCTCGACGAAAAAACGCGAAACGTCACCTACACCGAGGAAGGCAACGAATTTCTCGAAAACAGACTTCGCGAGGCGGGAATCCTGCCGGAAGACCATTCGCTATACGATCCTGAAGCAACGACCATCGTGCACCATGTCAACCAAGGGCTTCGGGCGCACAAACTGTTCACCAAGGACAAGGACTACATCGTCCGTAACGGCGAGGTCGTCCTCATAGACGAGTTCACAGGCCGGATGATGGCCGGACGCAGGCTTTCCGATGGTCTCCATCAGGCCATAGAGGCAAAGGAAGGGTGCGGTATCCAGGCCGAGAACGTCACGCTCGCAAGCGTCACCTTCCAGAACTATTTCCGCCTCTACGAAAACCTTGCTGGAATGACAGGAACTGCAGCGACCGAAGCCGATGAATTCATGGAGATTTACGGGCTCGGTGTCGTGGAAGTGCCGACAAACATGCCGGTTGTACGGACGGACGAGCATGACGCGGTATACCGCACAAGGCACGAGAAGTTCGATGCGATCCTGGAGGAAATCAAGCAGGCGCACAGCGCGGGCCAGCCTGTGCTCGTCGGGACCACGAGCATCGAGAAGTCGGAACACCTGTCGGGGATGCTTAAGGCAGCAAAGCTGCCTCACAACGTCCTCAATGCCCGCCAGCATGAGCAGGAGGCGCAGATCGTCGCCGACGCCGGCAAGCTGGGCGCGATCACGATCGCCACCAACATGGCAGGCCGCGGGACCGACATACAGCTGGGCGGCAACGTCGAGATGAAGGTGCTGGAGGCGCTGGCCTCCGACCCGGATGCCAGCCCGGACGAAGTGCGCGCCCGGATCGAAAGCGAACATGCTGACGAGAACAAAAAAGTGATCTCGGCCGGCGGTCTGTTCGTTCTGGCGACGGAGCGTCACGAAAGCCGGAGGATTGACAACCAGCTGCGCGGTCGATCCGGTCGGCAGGGCGATCCGGGCAGGTCAGCCTTCTATCTGAGCCTTGAAGACGACCTGATGCGGATATTCGGGTCGGATCGTCTTGATAAAATGCTGAAGACGCTGGGCATGAAGGAAGGCGAGGCCATCGTCCATCCCTGGGTCAACAAATCGCTTGAGAAGGCGCAGGGCAAGGTTGAGGCCCGCAACTTCGATATCCGAAAACAGCTTCTCAAATTCGACGACGTGATGAATGACCAGCGGAAGGTCATTTTCGGCCAGCGTCGCGAAATCATGGAGGCCAAGGAGCTTGCGGAGATCGTCGAGGACATGCGCCATCAGGTGATTGACGATCTGGTGGACCGTTTCATTCCTCCAAAGACCTATGCTGACCAATGGGATGCGGAAGGGCTTCATGCCGCGCTTCAGGAAAAATGCGGCCTGGAGTCAGACGTTCTGGACTGGGTCGACGAAGATGGCGTCACCGACGAGGAAATCCGCGCACGGCTCTGCAAGGCTGCTGACGGGATGATGGCGGCGAAAGCCGTCCAGTTCGGTTCGGACAACATGCGATCCGCCGAAAAACAGATACTGCTGCAGACGATTGACTCCAGATGGCGTGAACATCTTCTTCGTCTCGAACATCTGCGGTCCGTTGTCGGATTCCGGGGCTATGCGCAGCGCGACCCCCTGAACGAATTCAAGAATGAAGGCTTCCAGCTGTTCGAGACTCTTCTGAACACATTGCGCGAAGATGTGACGCAGAAGCTCAGCCAGCTCCGTCCGATGACCGACGAGGAACGCCAGGCGATGCTGCGGCAGGTGTTGGCCCGGCAGCAGGCAATCCAGCGGGCGGCCGCAGCGGCAGCGCCCTCCGCAGGGCAGGATGCAACGGTGAACGGATTCGATCCGAACGATCGGTCGACCTGGGGCAATCCGGGCAGAAACACGCCGTGTCCCTGCGGGTCCGGACGCAAGTTCAAGCACTGCCACGGACGCCCGACCTGAGGGCTGATATTGATCGCTTGGTCTGCGCGAAGGGCGAAACGATCCGAGAGCGGAGAACTACGACGTAATCTGCGCTCGTTCGGGCGTCCGGACGAGAATGCCCGGATCGACTCCTCAGCTCTTTATGCTGTCCCAGAAGCTTTTCACCTTGGACAGGAAACTGGATGATTCTGGATTGTTGTCGGACCCCAGGCTGTCGAATTCCCGCAGAAGGCTCTTCTGGCGGGACGTCAGGTTCACCGGCGTCTCCACGGCAAGTTCGATGAACATGTCACCGAGTCCGCCGCCGCGCAGTGCTGGCATGCCTTTGCCGCGCAGGCGCATCTGCCGGCCCGACTGGCTGCCCTCGGGAATCCGCACGCGGGACCGGCCACCGTCGATGGTCGGAACCTCGATGTCACCGCCGAGCGCCGCTGTCGCAACGCTGACCGGCACTTTGCAGAACAGGTCCTGCCCGTCACGCACGAACAGCGGATGATCCCGCACATGGACGAATATGTACAGATCGCCGGCCGGGCCTCCCAGCTGGCCCGCTTCGCCCTTTCCCGCAAGACGGAAGCGGGTTCCGGTCTCGACGCCGGAAGGGATGTTGACTGACATCGACCGGCTGGTCTGCTCGCGGCCGGTTCCCCCGCAGGCGGTGCACGGGCTTTTGACAATCTGGCCCATTCCTGAGCAGGTCGGACAGGTGCGCTCTACGGTGAAGATGCTCTGCTGCGCACGGACCTTGCCCATTCCCGAGCAGGTCGGGCAGGTTGTCGGCTCGGTGCCGCTTTGGGCCCCCGTGCCTCCGCAGCTGGAACAGTTGGCGGCGGCCGTTACCTCGATCGTTTTCTCGATTCCTGAATAGGCGTCTTCCAGCGACACCTGGAGATTGTAACGGAGATCCTCTCCGCGGGAAGCGCGCTGGCGTCCGCCCCGGCCGCTCCGCCCTCCCATGGCCTCGCCAAACAGGTCGTCGAACATATCGGAGAACGATGACCTGAAGTCGTGGTGAGCGAATCCGCCGAAACCGCCCTGCTGCGGCCCGCCGCCGCCTTCAAAGGCGGCATGGCCGAACTGGTCGTAGGCCGCTTTCTTCTCGGGATCCTTGAGAATGTCGTAAGCTTCGTTCACCTGCTTGAATTCGGCTTCCGCGTTCGGATTGTCCTTGTTCCGGTCAGGATGCAGGTTCCTGGCTTTTCTGCGGTAGGCTTTCTTGACCTCGTCGGCGCCAGCGTCCCGTGAGACGCCCAGAACCTCATAGAAATCGCGCTTGGCCATGTGTCAGTCCTTTCGGAACACGGACCGCGCGTGCGGAATCCGCAGGCGCGTCCGGGCCGCGGACAGCCCGGCCAGCGCCGGGACGGCCACGGCCCGCCAGGCCGCGTTTAGTCGCGTTTGCCGTCGTCCAGATCTTCGAAGTCGGCATCGACGATGCCATCGTCGGGCTGTTCGCCCTCACCGTCACCAGCGGCTTCAGCTTTTTCCTGCTCGGCTTTGTAGACGGCCTCTCCAAGCTTCATGGACGCTTCCGCCACGTTCTGGATTCCCGCCCTGATCTTTCCGGCGTCTTCGGTCTCGATCTGTTCCTTCAGGTTGGCGATGGCGAGTTCGATCGCCTCGACGGTCGTCGGGTCGACCTTGTCGCTATGCTCTTCCAGCGATTTCTCGGTGGCGTGAATCAGGCCTTCGGCCTGGTTCTTGGCGTCTACCAGTTCCCGGCGCTCCTTGTCCGCTTCGGCGTTTGCTTCGGCATCCTTGATCATCTGTTCGATCTCGTCGTCCGAAAGGCCACCGGAAGCCTGGATGGTGATCTTGTGCTCCTTTCCGGTTCCCTTGTCCTTCGCGCTCACCGACACGATGCCGTTGGCGTCGATATCGAACGTCACCTCGATCTGTGGCACTCCCCGAGGCGCCGGAGGAATGTCCTCAAGGTTGAACTGGCCAAGCAGCTTGTTGTCGGCCGCCATTTCCCGTTCGCCCTGGAACACACGGATCGTCACCGCGTTCTGGTTGTCGTCCGCGGTCGAGAATATCTGGGACTTCTTGGTCGGAATGGTGGTGTTGCGGTCGATCAGCCGGGTGAACACGCCGCCCAGAGTCTCGATCCCGAGCGACAGCGGCGTGACGTCGAGAAGGACGACGTCCTTGACGTCACCCTGCAGAACGCCCGCCTGGATGGCGGCGCCCATGGCGACCACCTCGTCGGGGTTCACGCCCTTGTGCGGTTCCTTGCCGAAGAACGCGGACACCTCCTCGGCGACCTTCGGCATCCTCGTCATGCCGCCGACCAGAACAACTTCGTCGATTTCGCCCGCCGAGATTCCAGCGTCCTTCAGCGCATCCCTGCACGGCTTGATCGATTTCTTGATCAGGTCACCGACAAGGCTCTCGAGCTTGGCGCGCGTCAGCTTCATGACCAGATGCAGCGGAGTTCCCGTGTTTTTGTCCATCGAGATGAACGGCTGGTTGATCTCGGTCTGGGTGGAGCTCGACAGTTCGATCTTTGCCTTTTCCGCAGCCTCTTTCAGGCGCTGAAGCGCCATCTTGTCCTTGGAGAGGTCGACTCCGTGCTCCTTTTTGAATTCATCGGCGAGATAGCCGACAATTCGCATGTCGAAATCCTCGCCCCCGAGGAATGTGTCGCCATTGGTTGACTTCACCTCGAAAAGGCCGTCGTCGATTTCAAGAATCGTGATGTCGAACGTTCCGCCCCCGAGGTCGTAGACGGCGATCGTTCTGGTTTCTTTCTTGTCGAGGCCATAAGCCAGTGCGGCCGCTGTCGGCTCGTTGATGATGCGCAGTACATCCAGACCTGCGATCTTGCCGGCGTCCTTCGTTGCCTGCCGCTGGGCATCGTTGAAATAGGCGGGGACCGTGATGACCGCCTGGGTGACTTCGTCACCAAGATAAGCGTCAGCGGTCTCCTTCATTTTCTGCAGAATGAAGGCGCTGATCTGGCTCGGCGAATATTTCTCGTCCCGGGCCTCGACCCAGGCGTCGCCGTTGCCGCCGTCAACGATGCTGTAGGGGACGATTTTCCGGTCCTTGCTCACCTCGGCGCTGTCGGCCCTGCGGCCGATCAGACGCTTGACGGCGAAGATCGTGTTTTCGGGGTTGGTAACGGCCTGGCGCTTGGCTGGCTGGCCGACCAGACGCTCGTTGTCGGTGAAACCGACGATGGACGGAGTTGTGCGCGCGCCTTCCGAGTTCTCGATGACGCGGGGCTGCGAACCGTCCATGATGGCGACACAGGAATTTGTCGTTCCCAGATCGATTCCAATGACTTTGGCCATGTTCCAGAATCCTTCCGTTTGGCGATGTTGACGGAGCCCGGCCCTGGAAGGCACCGGTCTCCGATCCCGTATTTCTGCGGGAAGCATGTCCATGTTACGTTTCGCAGGCTATATAGGGATGGGGATTCGGCCCTGCAACCGAACGGGACAGACAAAATTCATGTCTTGCCGGGCAGACAGGATCATGCGGGAGAGACAGGATACAGTGCCTGAACCAACGATTGCCGTGCGGGGCGTGACCGTCTTCAGGGAGTTTCTCGACAGTTCGGCCCAGGTTTCGATGCTGGAGGAACTGCGTGATTTGGTTGCCGCGGCGCCCCTTCTGTCGCCGCAGACTCCCTATGGCAGGCCGATGTCGGTCAGGATGACCTCCGCCGGAAAATATGGATGGCGCTCGGACCGGACAGGATACCGTTACGAGTCCAGGCATCCTTCGGGAGCACCTTGGCCGGCGATTCCCGGGAGCGTTCTTTCTGTCTGGGAAGCGGTGACCGGACTGCGTCGGCAGCCCGACTGCTGCCTCTTGAATTTCTATGGGGCAGGCGCCCGCATGGGGATGCATCAGGATCGCGATGAGGCGGATTTCTCCTTTCCGGTCGTGTCGGTGTCTTTGGGGGATGATGCGTTGTTCCGTATCGGAAACCGGACACGCGGGGGCCGCACCGAGTCGGTCTGGCTTTCATCCGGTGACGTGGTGGTCATGGGCGGAGAGTCGCGCCTGCTCTATCACGGCGTTGACCGGATCAGGCACGGCACATCGGGACTGCTCAAGGAAGGCGGTCGGATTAACCTGACATTGAGGGTTGTGGACTGACCTTGCGTTACCGGACAGGAGGCTGTCGGTGCGCCGGTGTTGCCGATCTTCCTGCAAACGATCATAAGCGGACAGCGGTTACCCGGAAACAACGGGGTGGCGGGCAATGGAGCGGACCTTGGATCTTGGGCGACTGTGCTTGGTGATGCGGCGGCTGGCCGTTGAGGCCGGTGACCTGATCATGGACATCTACCGCAGCGATAGCTTCGACGTACGCACGAAGTCAGATGCAAGTCCGGTGACGGCGGCCGACGAGGCGGCGGATTCGCATATCACGGCCGGCCTGCGGGCTGCCTTTCCGGGTGTCGCCGTTGTGACCGAAGAGCAGGCCGCGACACATGCCAAGAGGGCGGAGTCCTTTCTGATCGTCGATCCCTTGGACGGAACCAAGGAGTTCGTCAGGCGTCGCGGGGACTTCACCGTGAACATCGCTTACGTAAAATCCGGGACGCCCCTGCGGGGCGTTGTCTATGCGCCGGCGAAAGGCAGGCTGTTCCGCACGCTCGCTGACGGCACATCGGTCGAGGAAACCGGGACGTTCGAGAAGGATAGGGCGGGAAGCTCCAAGCCAATCAGGGTTTCCAGACCGGACAATGAAGCGTTGACGGTTGTCGCCTCGAAGTCGCACCGCGACCAGGCCACGGACGATTACATCTCCAAATACCAGGTCCGCAGTTTCACAAGCGCCGGATCTTCGCTGAAATTCTGTCTTCTGGCGTCGGGCGAGGCTGATCTCTATCCACGGCTGGGGACGACCATGGAATGGGATACGGCAGCGGGTGACGCTGTCCTGCGCGGGGCCGGCGGCAGGATGGTCCGGTTCGACGGCCACGGGCGGTTTGACTATGGCAAGCCGGGATACCGGAATCCGTTTTTCATCGCCCATGCACCTGGCGTGGATCTGCTGCCGGCCTGATGCGTGTCCTGATCTGCATCCCGGCGCGGCATAAATCCTCGCGCTATCCCGGAAAGCCCCTGGCGCTTCTGCGGGGAGCGTCCGGAAAGGCGCGGAGCCTGGTTCAGAGAACCTGGGAAGCGGCGATGCAGGTCTCAGGAGTGGACCGGGTCGTGGTCGCGACCGAGGACAGCCTGATCGGAGATGCTGTAAGCGGCTTTGGGGCCGAAGCGCTGATGACGTCGCCGGACCGCCGCAACGGTACGGAGCGCTGCGCTGAAGCGATGGACGCATTGGGCGGAGGTTATGACATTGTGGTGAATCTGCAGGGCGACGCGCCGTTGACCCCGCCCTGGTTCATTGAAGATCTAATTGAGCGGCTCGCGGCGCATCCTTCAGCCGAGGTCGCCACACCGGTGCTGCGCTGCGACGGACATGCCCTGAACGGATTTCTTGAGGACCGTCGCGCGGGTCGGGTTGGCGGCACGACAGCGGTTTTCTCCGAAGATGGACGGGCGCTGTACTTTTCTAAGGAAGTGATTCCCTATGTCACAGGCCGATACGCCGACGACCAAATGACTCCTGTGTTCCATCATGTGGGCGTGTATGCGTTCCGGCCATCGGCGCTGGAGTCCTACCCTCAGTGGCCGATTGGACCCTTGGAGAGGCTGGAGGGGCTGGAACAGCTAAGGTTCCTCGAGCAGGGACGCCAGGTGCTCTGTGTTGAGGTCGATGCCCGAGGACGGCGGTTCTGGGAGGTAAACAACCCTGAAGACGTGCCCCGGATCGAGGCGATGCTGGCCGAACTTGGAATTGAGTGAGCGGGGATGTTGACGGCTGAAGCAGGATTTTGGACATGGCGGGATATATATCCCGGACAGCGGAATTCGCCGACGCTTGGGATGATGGCTTGCGCCGTCGGCGCGGCAGGATTTGGAAGCGCGCCGCAACGGGCGCAGACAGGCAAGGCACGGCGATGGAACGAAAGATAACCAAGGCAGTATTTCCGGTTGCAGGGCTGGGAACGCGGTTTCTGCCCGCGACCAAGTCGATTCCAAAAGAGATCATGACCCTGGTTGACCGACCTTTGGTTCAGTACGCGATCGACGAGGCGCGGGAGGCGGGAATCGAAAAGTTCATTTTCGTCACTTCCCGCGGCAAAGGTGCGCTTGAGGATTATTTTGACCATGCGCCCGAGCTCGAACAGGAACTGATCAGAAAGGGCAGGGACACGCTTCTGGGTGAGCTCAGGAGCACAAACATGGACTCCGGCGCCATTGCCTATGTGCGCCAGCACAGACCGCTCGGGCTGGGCCATGCGGTTTGGTGCGCACGGCATCTGATCTCGTCCGACGAAGCGTTCGCGGTCATTCTTCCCGACGACGTGATCACGGCGGAGAAACCCTGCCTTCTGCAGATGCTCGAAGCCTACCGGGAAACCGGAGGCAGCATGGTTGCGGCAATGGAGGTTCCTCCGGAGAAGGCTTCGGCCTACGGCGTGCTGGATGTTGGAGAGGAAACGGGGCCAATAGTCTCGGTCAACGGAATGGTCGAAAAGCCGGAAGTCGGCCAGAGTCCGTCCAACCTCGCAGTCATCGGCCGGTACCTCCTGTCGCCACGGGTTCTGGGCCATCTCAACACGGCAAATCCGGCAGCGGGCAATGAGATACAGCTCACGAACGCCATTGCGATGGAGATTGAGCAGGGCAGAGGTGTCTACGGATACAGGTTCCAGGGCCAGCGGTTCGATTGCGGATCAAAGGCGGGATTCCTGCAGGCGACTGTAGCTTTCGGACTGGCTCGTCCTGATCTTCGGGATGAATTTTCCGAATTTCTCGTGCAGGCCGCGAAGAATCAGGGGACTGCGCAGTGACTGTACGGCGGCGGACTGGGTTTCATCAAGTACGGCGTTGGATGGAGGACAGCTGCAATGGACCATCGCTTCGCATTGTAGCGGCGCAGATTCTGTTTGAGTTTGAATCCCGTTCCCCGAATCCATCGCATCTATTGGAAAGGTGCCCGCCATTCCATTCCTGCAGGACTTCAGCCGGTTCGAGACGGAAACCGGTGATTTGAGATCAGGAGTTGCCAAGTTAAGCAGGGAACAGAGTCAGACGCGCGATCCTCGCAAGTTGCATGAACTCGGCTTTTCTTTTCGTTCCTTCTTCGTTTCATGGTCTTGGAGGCAAATTTACCAGCCAATCGGAGTTTTCAGTCGGGATCCCTGGTGAATCCCCAGCAATTCCCGGCAGGATTTTTTATTGTTTAATATCAACAGGCTGCGAAGTTTCCGCGCTTTTCTTTTCGCAGAGTTTTTGCGCCAGATCGGCTATATTCCACCAAATGTCCGAAACGGTTTTTGCCTTGTTTTCAACTGTTTCGTGCTGAAATGACTGTCTGCTGGGTAGGATCAGACTTAGCGGGAATTGCTG
>JAJEAY010000263.1 GCA_022824145.1 Rhodobacter sp.
TCCCAGCGCTCAAACTCCGCCATCAGGGTCTGCCACTCGTCCTCGCTGCGGACCCTGCGGACGGACCCGCCAGGGACCGTCTCCGACATGCTGTCATTCACCATGAAAAATCCTCCGGTCAACGTGAATGGATCGGAAGAACCTCGCGCGCGAGGACGGAACGGATCAAGACAAATGGCAAACGTCGCGCTTTAACCGCTTACGCTTGCGCGGCTGCGGCGTCCCCCGCCGGGCGCGCCGTCGGGCGCGACCCTCCATCCGATGCGGACCTCCTCCGCGCCGGGCGCGCCGGAGACGCGGGTGTAGGCGCTTCCGGCCGTTCCGCGCGGCATTCCCTGCGGCGCGGTCCCCCAGGACGCCTCCAGTCCGATCCGTCCCGCGCCGCCGTCGCGGAGGCCGGGCAGGACGTCGGGTCCGAGCAGGGCGTCCACGCCGCCGGTGGCCGGGCCGCCCCAGCTCCTTGCCGCGGTCACGGCGGGGCCGAGGCTCGCTCCCGGGCGCGGGTCCCACGCCGCCTCGAGCGCGAGTCCCCGGTCCTTGATGTCCGCGTCCCCGTGCAGCGCCAGCGCCCTTGCGTCGAGGGAGGCGGAGAGGCCGCGCGCGGGGTCCGCGTACCGGACGCCGCCGCCGGTCTCGAGGCCGGCCCCGGTCTCGGCGTCGCCGCCGTCGCGTCGGAGCCCAACCTCGATACGCGGCGACAGGGTGGCGCCGGAGGCGAGGGTCCGCTCCCATGCGGCCCGCAGCCCGAGCCTCAGCCGCAGGGTCTCGGCGGAGGCCGCGGCGAGGCTGTTCCGTGGTCGACCTCGCTCGGCCCCGAACGCGCCTGACCCGAGGAGCTTCTGGACCTGGTGCGCGACCATTGGACCATAGAGAACCGTGTGCGCTACGTCCGCGATTTCACCTACGACGAGGACCGCTGCAGGGCCTGCGTGCGCCATCTGCCGCGCAGCCTCTCCTGCCTGACGAACGCCGCGATCGCCATCGTGCGCTGCGGCGGACGCTTCGGCTACATGCCCGAGGCCAACCGTCACTATGCGGCCCGCGCGCAGGAGGCGCTCGACGCGATCCTCATCCCGCCCGGCGCATGAACCGCCGCTCCTGACCCCGCGCGATGCGCCGGGAACGCGCCGCCGGACGGCGCGAAGCGGAACCGTGCCCGGAATGTCCCGAAAACCCCGGCCGCGCGGCCATCGAGCCCAGTAACACACGCCAGGACGGCTGCGCAGACCGCCCGAACCGCGACAGGCCACCCCGCTGGCGGTCATGGAAATCCGTCAGTTCCGAAAATAAAATGGGCCTGCCACCCTACCGGGCGGCCTTCATCATCTTGATCTCTTTGGAGAAACAGTGGTGAGCCGTGCAGGATTCGAACCTGCGACCCACTGATTAAAAGTCAGTTGCTCTACCAACTGAGCTAACGGCCCATCTTCCGTTCCGGCCCCCTAAGGGGCACTCTCGCGGCTTCCTGCTCTATACAAACTGACCCTAAGGGTCAATCAGCAATCCGTGGCAAGCTCTCAGCAGGAAATTGCATTTACTCCTGAGCAAAAGGATCAGTTCGCCTTCACGAAAAATCCTTTCAGGCCGCGTCCAGCCAACCTAGACTTCCTCGCCGGCGGTTTCAACCGGATATTGTCGGCAAATTCCGACCAAATTCCAGTGCGGATTGATGGCCGGACCCATATGCGTTTTCAGGCACAGTGCCCGGAACCAGTTGCAACGGAGTCACGATTGAGCCGCTATCGGTGAGGGATTTCTGGATTTGCCCGGCCCGCTTGTTTATACGTCCCGCAATGGAGATGCAGAAAGACAGCCCCAGCCTGCCGTTCATGAAAATGCACGGCTTGGGAAACGACTTTGTGGTCATTGACGGACGCACGCAGCCGGTTTCGATTTCTGCGGACATCGTGCGGTCCATGGGTGACCGGAGATGGGGCGTTGGCTTCGACCAGTTGGTGCTGATCGAAGCCGACCGGGAGGCCGATGCAAGGCTCAGGTTCTGGAATGCGGACGGTTCGAGTTCCGCTGCCTGCGGCAATGCGACCCGATGCGTTGCCCGGCATCTCATGGACGAATCGCGCAGCGCATCGTTGGTCCTGCGAACCGAACGTGGTCTGCTTGCCTGCGAAGATGCCGGCCGTGGATGGACACGTGTGAACATGGGAAAACCGATGTTCGGCTGGAGGGAAATTCCGCTGGCAGAGGATCTGGACACACTCAGTCTTCCGCTGGATGGCAATCCAGTCGCAACGGGCATGGGCAATCCCCATTGCACGTTCTTTGTTGATGATGCCGATGCAGTTGATCTCGAGTCCCGCGGGGCGGACGTCGAATGCCACCCTCTGTTCCCGGAACGCACCAATGTCCAGTTCTGCAGTTTATTCGGCCCGAGCTGTATCCGAATGCGTGTCTGGGAGCGCGGTGTCGGTGTAACGCCTGCTTCAGGCTCTTCGTCCTGCGCAGCGGTGGTTGCGTCCTCAAGGCGTGGCTTGACTGGTCGTCAAGCGACCGTCAGGCTGGACGCCGGCGAGCTGGAAATCGATTGGAAAGAGGACGGAGTCTGGATGGCTGGCCCGACCGCGCATGTGTTCAATGCCACACTTTGGCCAGATTCGCTGATTTCCGGGAATTAAACAGAATGTCCCCGCGCTTCACAACCTTGGGCTGTCGGCTCAACGCCTATGAAACGGAGGCGATGCGGACCCTTGCCGACCGTCACGGCGTGGAAAACGCAGTTGTTGTGAACACCTGCGCCGTGACTTCCGAAGCCGTAAGAAAGGCACGGCAGGAGATACGGCGGCTGCGACGGCAAGATCCTGACGCGAAGTTGGTTGTCACCGGATGCGCAGCGCAGGTTGACCCGGACAGCTTCGCGGCAATGCAGGAAGTAGACCTGGTGATCGGCAACGCTGAGAAAGTCGCACCCGTGATCTGGGACAGGATCGCATCCGGCGAACTGGGGAAGGGGAAGCCAGTCCAGGTCGGCGACATCATGGGCGTCACTCACACCGAAGGCCATGCCATTGATGGACTTGGCGCCAGAAGCCGCGCATACGTTCAGATCCAGAACGGCTGCGACCATCGCTGCACGTTCTGCATCATTCCGTTCGGGCGGGGGAACTCACGGTCGGTTCCTGCAGAAACCGCCGTGGAGCAGATTCGAAGACTGGTGGACCGCGGCTACAGGGAAGTGGTGCTGACCGGAGTCGATCTCACGTCTTGGGGAAATGACCTTGCAGGCGGCACCCGGCTTGGTGACCTGGTGCTGCGGATCCTGAATTCGGTGCCGGAACTGCCACGCCTGCGGCTGAGCTCAATCGACTCGATCGAGGTGGACGGAAACCTGATGCGGGCGCTCGCCGAACAGCCACGGCTGATGCCACATTTGCATCTGAGCCTTCAGGCAGGCGACGACCTCATACTGAAGCGCATGAAACGGAGGCACAGCCGTGCCGATGCGGTCAGGTTCTGTGAGGAGGCACGGCGGCTCCGGCCGGACGTGACGTTCGGCGCCGATATCATTGCAGGGTTTCCAACCGAGACCGAGACGATGTTCGAGAATTCCTTGCGGATGATCAGTGAATGCGGGCTGACCTGGCTGCATGTATTTCCGTTTTCGCCACGTCCGGGTACGCCAGCGGCTCGGATGCCTCAGGTTAACGGGCGCACGGTAAAGGAAAGGTCGGCACGATTGAGAGCGGCGGGGCAGTTGGCCACACAGAGGCACCTCGAAGCCCAGGTTGGCCAGTTTCACAGGGTGCTTATGGAAAGCCCGACAATCGGCAGAACGGAGCAGTTCGCGCAGGTGGAGCTGTCAGCACCAGAGCGCAAAGGCACGATCATTGAAGCACAGATTGCCGGGGTGAACGGAAATCGGCTTACGGCCTGATCCAGACGGTGTTTCAATAAAGTACGGTGGCACTCTGGATTGATCCCCTGAACGGCGTAGGGGAATCGAGGAAACCGAGTCGTTTATCGGGCCGATACTGCCTGCAGTCCGTTCAGAATTGGCCGGGCGAGGGGCCAGCGTCGGTGAGCGGTGCTGCCGGCGATCTCTCGCAGCGAGGCGCAGAAGCGAGCGGCCTGCAGGCTGCCGTCCAATCTGAGGTTCTGTGTGCGGGATCTCCCTGATCTCCACCAAGAGACGATAGAGAGTCTTGCTGGCATCGATTGAGGCGGCTCCGATTGCAAATGGGCGCGCGCCGTTTCGACGTCGCGTTCAACGAAGGCAATCCGACGCTGCGGACGGCCTTGGCGGCGCTGCAGGCTGCTGGCGTTCAGCTTCTGGTGACGCGGGCCGAGACAGGCACTGCATGACAGGCCTGTTGGCGGCGGCAGCGCCGCTGCGCCCGGCCGCGGGAAGCTCGTGGAATTCTCCTGTCGGATCCGGTATGCCCTTGAACGGAGGCCCATCGGCCATGCGGGGACCGGAAGTCAATGCGCGCGGAGATCTCTGGACGAAGGAACGGGACCGACGGCTCCGCTTCCGGAACTGGCGGAGGCCTTTCTCGCCGCCAACCGGGTCTTCAGCCGCGCCGGGTTCGCGGAGGCCATGGACCTGCCGCGCGGCTCGGAGGAGGCTGACGGGTTTCTCGCGCGCCAGGCCGCCGCCGGACGGATCAGGGAGGCCGCGCCCGACGTCTATGTCGTGGCGTGGGATCCTGAGTCCCGCGGTCGTTTCGTGGTGCCCGACTACCTGATCGCCAGCAGGCTCCGGCCCGACGGCGTTCTCGGATACCACACCGCCCTGGAGCTCCAGGGCACCGATTACGCCCTGCTCTACTACGTCGTCCATCTCGTGACCTCCGCGCCGCCCGGATACGTCGACCTGCCCTTCCAGAGCTGCCGGTTCATCAGGCCGCACCCGGTGCTGGCCGAAACCGGCAGGACGGACTTCCTGACCGTGACGGAAACGGCGATGGGCGTGGCGATGAAGGCCACCTCCAGCGAACGCACGCTGGTGGACGTCCTTTACCGTCCGGACCTCGCGGGCGGCCGCGACGAGGTCCTGGATTCGCTCGACTCGGCGCCCCACCACTGGACGGACTTCGACTGCCGCAGGGTGGCCGACTACGTCGAGCTTCTCGGTCTCCGGTGCGCCGCGGGCGTCATCGGATGGTGGCTCGAGATCTGGCAGTCGGAGCTCAACGTGTCGGAACGGACGCTGGACCGGC